>JAVBSJ010000022.1:0-2945 GCA_031547105.1 Oscillospiraceae bacterium | reverse complement strand
GACCCCCAAAATCTATAACGCCGAGATGGTGAATGCCTTTAGAGATCAGGTTAAAAAATACGTATTGCCTGCCGTGCTTGAGCTTAAACGGCAGCAGGCCGCCCGGATAGGGCTGGATCACCTGAGCCTTTATGATGATAGCTTTATGGTGGCAGGGGGCAACCCCCGTCCTGTAAAAGAGGATGAAGAGCTTTACAAAATAGGTGTTGAGCTTTACCGTGAAATGTCCCCGGATACAAAAGAGATGATAGAGAAAATGGACGAAACGGGGGCGTTTGATCTCTATTCCCGCAAAAACAAAATGGCGGGCGGCTATTGCACTGTTATCCCGAAATATGATCTCCCCTTCATTTTTGCCAACTTTAACGGAACCTCGGGGGATGTGGAGGTTTTCACCCATGAGGGGGGCCACGCCTTTGCCGCCCATTTGATGCTGAAAAAGCCGGATATGCTGGGTCTTTCGGAGCCGACCTATGAGAGCTGTGAGGTGCACTCCATGTCCATGGAGTTTCTCTTCTGGCCCAAGCTGGATAAGTTTTACGGCGAGAATGCAGAAAAAGCAAAGCTGATACATTTGATCGGCGCTGTTGATTTTCTGCCTTACGGCTGCATGGTGGATGAGTTTCAGCATATTGTTTACGGGAATCCCGACATGACTCCCGCACAGCGCCATGAAGCGTGGAGCAGGCTGGAGGAAACCTACAGGCCTTATCTTGATTTTGAAGATTTGCCCTTTTATTCCGACAGGCGTTTGTGGCAGAGACAGCTGCATATTTATACAAGCCCGTTTTATTATATCGATTACTGTCTGGCACAAACGGTTGCCCTGCAGATAATGGAGGCCATGATAAAAGAAGGCTGGCAGGCGGCGTGGGACAAATATATGGCATATACCTCACAGGGAGGAAGCGAGACCTTTGTTGGGCTTGTGAAAAACGCCGGCCTGCGCCTGCCCTTTGAAGAGGGCGCATTAGAAAGCTGCGTAAAGGCGGCAATGGAGTATATAAACGCCAACAGGAATATGCTGTAAAGCGGAGACAAAGGGACAGAGGTATTAGTAAAAGAAAGGTTTCGCGGTTCTGCATCCAATGTTTGTGCCGCAGTCAGCAGCAGTCAACGCCGTGGTCAATATTTTATTTCAGAAATACAGGCTGTCATAACAAGAAAGAAGGACTGGGTACCCAGTCCTTCTTTCTTTTATGCTTTCAGACTATTTTGTTTTGATAAACTTTTCAATCCGCTCCAGCGCCACTTTAAGCTGCTCCATAGAATAGGCGTATGAAATGCGAATATGGTTCATACCGCTGTCGCCAAAGGCGCTTCCGGGAACAACAGCAAGGTGCTGGGAATGAAGCAGCGCTTCCACAAAAGCATCCCCGTTTTCAGCAAAGCGGGATACATCGGGAAAGATGTAGAACGCGCCTTCCGGCTCAAAGCAGTCAAAGCCCAAAGCTAACAGCGAGGTATAAAGGTACTTGCGGCGCTGGTCATAGGCCTCCTTCATGCGGGCGGTATCCTCAAGACCGTTTTCCAGAGCCTCAATTCCTGCGTACTGCGCAGGGGAGGAGGCGCACATAAGGGCGTACTGGTGCATGAGCCCCATGTATTTGATAAGCTCAGCAGGGCCGCAGCAATAGCCGAGGCGCCAGCCGGTCATGGCAAAAGCCTTGGAGAAGCCGGAAACCAGTATAGTGCGTTCCTTCATCCCGGGAATGGAAGGGAAGGAGGTATGCTTTACACCATAAGTCAATTCGGCATAAATCTCATCAGCGATAACGATAACGTTAGTGTCCTTGAGAACCTCAGCAATAGCGGCCAGCTCATTATGGGTCAGTATTGCGCCGGTGGGGTTGTTGGGGTAGGAAAGTATCAGCATTTTCGTCTTCGGAGTTAAAGCGGCTTTAAGATCTTCCGGCATAAGCTTGAAGCTGTTTTCCTTTTTTGTCTTGACGGGGACAACTTTTGCCCCGGAAACCTCAGCAAGGGGGGCGTAGCAAACAAAGGCCGGCTCAGGAATGATAATTTCATCCCCAATCGACAGGAAGGAGCGCAAGGCAAGGTCGATGGCCTCACTTCCGCCGACGGTGGCGATAACCTCGCTGTCGGGGTTGTAGGAAACGCCGAAACGGGTTTCGATGTACTTGGCGATAGAGCGCCTGAGGGCAATCAGACCGTTGTTTGCGGTATACTGTGTCTTGCCGGCCTTGAGAGAGTCGATGCCTGCCTGCATAATATGGTCAGGCGTAATAAAATCAGGCTCCCCCACACCAAGGGAAATGGCATCAGGCATAGTTTCGGTTATGCCGAAATATTTTCTTATTCCGGATGGTTTCATGGTTTTAACGACTGGGGCGGGAGCCTTCTGATAATCGAACATGATGTAACCTCCAGTTATGTTGTTAAATAAATGCGACAAAATCAGCCAAGGAAAGCGATAACTTCCCTTATGTATAGGATAGCACGAAAATACCGGCAATTCAATACGGCAAAACAAATATAAAGGAGGAGCCGGCTTAATGCCGGCTCCTAAAATTGCTTTAGAATGCAATGCGTTCTTCAATATACGCCTTCAGCTGATCAATCGGGAGCCTGACCTGCTCCATTGAATCGCGCTCGCGCACGGTGACGCAGTTGTCCTGCTCACTTTCAAAATCATAGGTGATGCAGAAGGGGGTGCCGATTTCATCCTGGCGGCGGTAGCGCTTGCCGATGGAGCTGGAGTCATCAAAATCACACATAAAGTGCTTGGAAAGCTGATGGTAGATTTCCTCCGCCGCGGAGGAGAGCTTCTTGGACAAAGGAAGGATAGCGCATTTGTAAGGTGCCAAATACGGATGCAGATGCAGAACGACACGGGTGTCGTTCTTTTCCGCGTCGATGACCTCTTCATCGTATGCGTCAACAAGGAAAGCCAAGGCCACGCGGTCGGCGCCCAAGGACGGCTC
>JAVBSJ010000065.1:0-13726 GCA_031547105.1 Oscillospiraceae bacterium | reverse complement strand
CACATGCTTTTACAGCCGCTCCCGAAAAGCCCTTTGGCGCAAGGGGGAAACATCGGGCAACAGGCAGAGGGTGCTGGCAATAACCGCCGACTGCGACTTTGACACCCTGCTGATAGCGGTGGAGCCTCTGGGCCCTGCCTGCCATACCGGTGCGCCCAGCTGCTTCTTTAACCGCCTTTCGGGCGAAGAAAAAGCCCCCGTTTTCTCTCTCTCATCCCTTTACGAGCTAATACTGGGAAGAAAGGAACAAAAAACAGAGGGCTCTTACACTTCGTATTTATTTGAAAAGGGCTTGGACAAGATCCTGAAAAAGGTGGGAGAGGAAAGCGCCGAGGTCATCATAGCCGCCAAGGGGGGCAACCGTGATGAGCTGGTGTGCGAGCTTGCCGATTTATGCTATCACTCCCTTGTTCTGATGGCGCAGGAGGGACTAACCCCCGATGATATACTGCGGGAGCTTGAAGCGCGGCATGTTATCGACAAAAAGGAGAAGCAGGAAAAGCCGGTGCCTCAGGCCCGCACAGCAAGCTCTGAAAGCTGCGGCGCGGTATAGACGGCCACGGCATTTGCCGCAAAGGCCTCACAGCTGAACCGCGCTGCCGCACGGCGCGCCTGCGCCGACATATAGCCATGCAGCTCCCTGTCCCCCAAAATATTGCAAACAGCGCTTTCAAACTGCTCATCCGTGTCAAATTGATAGCCGCAAGCCCCGTCTATAACAACATCCTCCAGACATGGGTCGCTCGCCGCCACAACGGGAAGCCCCGCCGCCAGCGCTTCAATATAAGTAAGCCCCTGGGTCTCGCTTTGAGACGCGCCGACAAAAACATCGCCAAGCTGATAATAAAGCCCTATTTCCGCCCAGGGTCTGGCGCCTGCAAAAACAACGCTTTCACTTATGCCAAGCTGCTTTGCCAGCTGCTCCAGCTCGGGTCTTTCGGGTCCGTCACCTACAAGCAGAAGCTTGACTTCCTGCTTTTTAAGCAGGGACGCCGTCAGGCTTAGCAGCCTGTCAATCCCTTTTTCCTTTGACAGGCGTCCCACAAACAGCAGCACGCTTTCCTTCTCTCTTATTCCCAGCGCGGCGCGGGTTTCGGCCACCTGCCCTCTATTAAAGCTATCCGGCGAAAAGCGGGAAAGCTCTATCCCCGTGGGCACAACGGCGACAGGAACAAAAACCCCGTATTCCCGAAGCATATCCCGCACCTTGGCGGTTGGGGCTATGACGGTGTCGGCTCCGTTGCAAAACTCGGCGCACAGCGACCGGGCTACCGGCTTTGCAAGCCAGTCAAAGGGCAAATCACCTATAATATAATGGGTGCAGTTTTCATACACGGTGTGCATGGTATGCACATGGCGAATGCCCAGCTCTCTCGCCATCATCAGCCCAAATATGCCTAAAGAAAACTCGGTATGGGTGTGTATGACGTCAAGGTTAAGTTTGCGTATTTTATGCGCTGCGCTTAAGTGATAAAAGGAGGCTATTCTGCCCGCCTTGGTAAAAGGGACGCTGGGAATGCGGAAAACTCCCTCCTCATCCTGCCCCGCCCTTGGCTCGGAAGCGGTGAAAAGGTATACGGTATGACCCTGCTTTATCAGGCTTTCACGCAGCAGCGCGCAGGAGGCCGCCACGCCGTTTATGCGGGGCAAATATGTGTCGGTAAAAATGCCTATATTCATAATTTTGCGGCACCTCTTTCGTCTTAAAGCAAGCTGGAAATCGCTACTATACTAAGTCTAGCATTACTTTTTTGCTTTTTACTTTGGCGGAGGTTATATTTTGTTTGGGGAAAGCTTAAGATTAGCTTAACCAGCGATTACCAAGTTACCAACATAAACATATCGGCCTGCAAATGACAGCAGATATTGCCCCTGAGATAATCTTGGTAGAAAAATCAAGTCCTATTCGGCAATTTTTATTTGTCTATGTAAAATCAAAAAACAGCCTCGCCCTGATTGCAGGGCGAGGCTGTTTTAAAGATATACTACTTGTTTACGTCTTCCGATTGGTTGGGCGATATGTGGGCGGACGGCGTATCAATTACATTGGCATTCACCTTGGCATCCGGCAAAAGGTCTTTCCGCAGCAGCGCGATTTTGCGCAGAATAATCCTTGTGCAAACAACGATAAGGATACTTAGCGAACTTGTAAGTGCCAACTCCTTTCGCAATCCTGACTTAACAGCACATTCTATATAAAAGAAGGTTCCGAAGTAAGTTATTGTCACCCCTAACAAAAGTGAACTTAGGAAATATTTGACCGCTCTCCAAACATTGTGCATTTTACCCACCTTTACTCGTGTTTATTTCATTGCATTAGTCTGGAATATAATGGATGTCACTATCTAACTCTGCCGTCCGCTTATCTGTCCAACCTGTAATATCCACACCAATAGAAGCTGAAGGACCATTAATATCTATAGAAAGGGAAGGAGAAAGGCTCCAATTAACGGTCGCGTGATCATATGAGGCAGTTGTGTTAAAGTATGATTCCACATTAGGGTAATTAACATGGCCTTCATATTGGTAATGGACATTGTAATTATCATATACCTCGGCATAATCGCTTTCTTGCACGTCATGGGGCAGACGTATTACTCCCGCAGAGCCATACCAGCTGCCGTTTATTGCGTTTTTGCGGTTTACGGAGCTGATAGTGCCTTCAAGTCCATAGTCCCTGGAAATGTTTCCATTTTCTATATACGCAACATCATACTCGTACCATCCGGATCTTGTACTGTTGACCACTGTTGCATTCTGCGCGCAAGAACCGACTGAATCATAATCTCTAAATGATGGCATCATCAGCCACTGGGCGTCTGTTGAGAAAAGATATGTTGCATCGCCCAGGTAACTGACAAAGTAGGTTATACGCATATAGGAATCTTCATACTCGCCCTCTTCATCCGCTCTACTCACTGCTGCCTGCATCTGATTCTCCTGTATACTTTCTATGCGCCCCTCTCTTAAGGCTTTTGCCTCCGCCACCTCCTGCAATGCTGCAGTTTCTGCAAGATATGTGACATTATTTTGCGCATCAGTCTTTGTGTAGGCAACTACCGAATATATGCGAGGGCTGGACGCATATTTTGCCAAGGTTTCTAAAGAAAGCTTTTCAACAAAAGCCTGCTCCATACCAAGCTCAAGAAGCAACGCTTTAGTGCTTTCATATACATCCGCACCTGTCTGTGCCGCCGCGAGCGCACCTGAATCCCGCTCAAGCACGCGAGTTATGCGATTTTTGCTGTCAATTATTTCGGTAATATTAAGCTGCGAAGCATCCAGGGAAGCTCTGCCATTCAGAGCCAATATGCCGCCCGGAAACGCGGCAATCATAATTACAACAAGAAAATATGTAATAAGCTTTTTCATTTATCATAACTCCTTTACCGTTTATACCAGTTTGCGTGCCTTCCGTCAAAATGCTTGGAAAACGACCCATCGGAATCACCACCCTTTCTATACACGGCCTATAAGTGCTTATTGGAAGCTTGTATAATATTGTCTAACACCAAATTGTCATTATGACTAATCACTCTTATTGAACTTCTCTTTAAAAACATTTTACCAAAGAAATGTGAATATTTTTCCTCTATTTTTTGAACAATGCTTTAAGAGGCATGCGGATATGCTGTAATTGAAGCATTTTTGTTAATTGTCCTGCAATGGGGGCAAATGCCGCACCATTTTTTGTGAGCTTTTCTGTGGGCAAGCCAGACCTTTTCCCGCCGGCATTTTATTAATTTTTCGCAACATTTGCTTATTGACAGGGCGCTTGCAAATAGGGTAGTATTAGCTGTAAGTAATTTGTGTCTTTTTTTGCGCAATTGCTTTATTTTCGGTCAAATAACAGCCGAAAATTGAAAACATTATTACATAATCTGGAGGAAAAAGAATTGAAGAAGTCAATCGCTTTAGCTCTGTCCTTGTGCATGATGCTGGCCATGCTGGCAGCCTGCGGCACAAAGCCCGCCGATAACACCACACCTCCCGTCACACCCCCGGAAGAGCCCAAGAAGATCGCCATCGTCTGCGACCCTGTGGGCGTCAACCCCTTCCTGACACAGGTTGTTGACAAGTTTGCCGAGGTCAAGGCCGCCGGCACCTACAACATGGACTACAAGGTCATGGAATGCTCCGACGACACAGCCTGGAACGAAAATATCCGCGCCGCCGTTGAGGAAGGCTACGATATGGTTCTGGCAGTGGGCTGGCAGGGCGCCGACCCCATGAACACAGTGGCAACCCAGTTCCCCGACAAGGCCAAGTATGCCATTATTGACACCGTTTGCGATAACCCCAACGTCAAGTCCTACATCTTCAAGCCCCAGGAAGCCGCTTACCTCATCGGCATCATTGCCGCCAAGGTCAGCGCTGACGCCGGCAAGCCCAACGGCCCCTTCGGCGCCGTTCACGCCAACCCCGGCCAGGGCAGCTTTGACTGGCGCTACGGCTACATGGAGGGCGCAAAGTCCGTCAATCCCGATCTGACAATGGACGATTTCCTCTTCAACTACACCAAGAGCTACACTGACGCCCCCACAGCTAAGGAGCTTGCGTTGCAGCAGGCCGCCCAGGGCTGCGTGTTCATCAATGCCGCCTCCGCCGTTGCCGACTACGGCACATTTGAAGCCGCTGCCGAAAAGGGCTTCTACACCTCCGGCCAGGATTCCGACATGACCAACCCCGAAAACCCCAACATCCTGACCACACAGGTTAAGTACACGGGCGTTGTCGCCGGCATGTGCATTGACGAGTTCTTCTCCGAAGCTGGCCTCCAGCCCGGCACAGTCGCCCTCGGCCTTGCCGACGGCGTTGTGGGCGCCGTTTACATCACAGATGACGGCACCAACCCCCGTAACACAGCCATCCTCACCGACGAGATTGTTGAGCTTGCCCGCGAGGCTGCCGACAAGATCAAGAACGGCGAGCTGGTTCTTGAAACCCCCAACGAGGCTGACTACGTTTTCTAAAGCACCTTTACCCGTGCCCCCCATTTCAGTGGGGGGCACATTTTCTCTTTCCCTTGTTTATCTCTGCGGCGGATGCCGCCGGGATAAAACATTCAAGTATTCTCTCTGTGCAGGGGGTAGCTAATGAACGAAAACAACATTGTCCTCGAAATGAAAGGCATCGTCAAGCGCTACGGTGATCTCGTGGCAAACGACGGTATTGACCTGACCCTAAAAAAGGGTGAGGTTTTGGCCGTTATAGGGGAAAACGGTGCCGGAAAGACGACGCTTATGAAAGTGCTCTACGGTATGGAGCATCCCAATAGCGGAAGCATTTTCATAAACGGAAAGGAAACCGCCGTCAAAAGCCCTACCCACGCCATCGAAAACGGGATCGGCATGGTGCAGCAGCACTTTATGCTCTTTGACCCCTTTACCGTTGCCGAGAACGTAGTTTACGGCAAGGAGCCCCGAAAGGGCTTATTTTTTGACATTGAGACATCTAACAGGGCAGTCGCCGAGCTTTCAAAAAAGCACGAGCTGCCCCTTGACCCCAAAATGAAAATCAAGGGTATGCCGGTGGGTCTGCGTCAAAGGGTTGAAATCCTTAAGGTTCTCTATCAGAACGCCGAAATAATTATTTTTGATGAGCCGACAGCCGTTCTCACCCCTCAGGAAGTCCGCGATTTGCTGAAAACTATCAGGCAGCTGGCAGACTCGGGCAAAAGCATCATCATTATCACCCATAAGCTCAATGAGGTTATGGAGGTCGCCGACAGGGCTATGGTTATGCGCCTCGGCAAGCTGATCGCCACCACCAATATTGCCGATACCAGCATTGAGGAGCTTGGTTTTATGATGGTCGGCCGCCGAATCGTAGACGCCGACATTCCTCAGGCCGATGTGGGGGACGATGTGCTTAGGGTGGAGGATCTCAACCTTGCAAAGCACGGGGAGGTTCCCGTTATCGACCATCTCTCCCTTCATGTCCGCAAGGGGGAAATCGTCGGCATTGCCGGAGTCTCGGGCAACGGCCAGTCGGAGCTGGCCCAGTGCCTGTTTGGCCTTACTAAGGCCACAAGCGGCAAAATAACCGTAAACGGACAGGATGTGACCAACAAGCCGGTCAAGCGGGTGCGGCAGGCGGGCAGCGCCATGATTCCGGAGGACAGATACCTCTGGGGCTCGGCTTCCCTGTCCACCATATCGGAAACGGCCATAATGGCCCACCACCGCAAGCCTGAGTTCTCCAAAAACGGACTGCTGAAGCCGCAGAAAATCAACGCCTTTGCCGAAAAGCTGGTCAAGGATTTTTCGGTCAAGACCGATTCCATCAGGCAGAAAACCGGCTCTCTCTCCGGCGGAAACGCGCAGAAGCTTATAGCCGCCAGAGAAATATCGCAAAATACCCCCCTTCTCATCGCCAGTGAGCCTACCCGCGGCGTCGACATCGGCGCCATGGAGTTTATACATGACCGCCTGCTTGAAAAGCGGGCGGGGGGAGATGGAGTTTTGCTGATTTCCAGCGAGCTAAGCGAGCTTATGAAGCTCTCTGACCGTATTTACGTCATGTATGCGGGCAGGATAAACGGTGAGTTTACAAGAGACAGCGTAACAGAGGAGGAGCTTGGCCTCCTCATGGCCGGAGGTAGCAAAAATGCGTAAACATACATTAAGGCGCATACTTTCCCCCCTTGTGCAGCCGGTCATCGCCATTTTCTTTGCCCTGTGCGTCGGCGGTGTGATAATGCTGGCTGTGGGTGAAAACCCTTTTACCGTCTATGCCGCCATGTTCAAGGGGGCTTACGGGAATAAATACTACCTTTTGACTACCCTGACCCGCGCCACCCCCATAATCATAACCGGCCTTGGGGCAGGAATTGCCTGGAGCTCCAACTACATGGGCATCGGCGGAGAGGGGCAAATGATTCTGGGCGGCTTTGTCACGGCCGTTGTCGCCACCCAAATGCCGGGGCCAACCTGGCTAAAGCTGGTTTGCGCCGTTGTTATGGCTCTTATGGCCAGCGGCACCTACTCTCTCATATCGGCATGGCTGCTTGACAAGGTCAAGATGCCCCTTGCCATTTCGACGCTGATGTTCAACTATACCGCCATGTATGTGACCATGCATTTTGTCAACAATGTCTATCTCGACCCCGGCGGGGACGGCAAACTGGTGCAGACTATGATGGTGCCGGAGGGCGCGCGTCTTCCCCAGCTGGTTCCCGGCTACAGCCTGCACTGGGGCTTTATCCTCGCTCTTGTGATGGTGGTGGCTGTATGGTTTATGATGAACCGCACCTCCTTCGGCTACGAGTCCCGCATGACGGGGTATAACATCGACTTTTGCTCTTACGGCGGGGTGCCGTCAAGGAAAATAATGTACGGCATACTGGCCCTTTCGGGCATGATGTGCGGCCTTGCCGGCGTCAGTGAGGTGCTTGGCACCCAGTACCGTTACGTTCACGGCACATATGCGTCTGCCAGCTTTGCCTGGCTTGGGCTCAACGCCGCGCTTATATCGGGCTACGATCCCATAGGCATTTTGTTTACCTCAATTATTCTGGCCGGCATCTCCACCGGCGGGGCGGCTATTGGGCGCTCCACAAATGTCCCGCTTGAGATTTCCTCCATAATTCAGGGCTGTATAACGCTGTTTATATCGGCCAAGATTGCCTTTAATTTTTATAAGAGCAGCAAAAAGCCTCAGGCCAACCCCACGCCGGTTATTCCCTCCGCTGATAAGGAAGGGGGCGCAAGCAAATGAAAATTGACGCAAATTATCTCGCAGTTGTTTTTAACTCCACCATACGCATGATGGCGCCCATCCTTTTTGTCGCCCTTGGCTCTGCCCTCTGCAACCGCGTCTTTGTTTTTAATATCGGTCTTGAAGGCATGATGCTGACAGGCGCCTTTGCCGCCATCGTCGCCAACTACTACACCCACAATGTGCTGCTCTCCATGCTGGCCGCCATGTGCGCCTCAATGCTTGTTGCCCTGGTCGCCGCTGTATTTATGGTCAAGTTCAAGGGGGCAATGCTGGTGGTGGGCGTTTCCATAAACGTGCTTATGGCGGGGCTGACTACATTTTTAATGCAGATTATTTTCGGCGTAAAAGGGGCTTTTGTTTCCACCTCCCTTGTCAGCCTGCCTAAGATCAACGTATCCTTTTTGTCGGGAATGCCTATTTTGAAGACCATGTTCGGCGCCCTGACCTATCTTGACCTGTTCGCCTTTGTTATGGCGATAGTCCTTTATATCTTTCTGTTTAAAACGGTTTCCGGCTTCCGCCTGCGGTCGGTTGGCCTTAACAAGACGGCGGCAGAAAGCCTCGGAATCAAGGCGGAACGCCTGCAGATTATGACCGTCGTATTCTCCGGTCTGCTGTCGGGTCTGGGTGGCTGCCTGCTGACGATGGGAGGGGTGACAATGTTCGCCCAAAACATCACGGCAGGGCGCGGCTTTATCGCCATGGCGGCTGCCAACCTGGGTGCCGCCCACCCGCTGGGCATTATCATTTCCTCTGCTTTTTTCGGTCTGGCGCAATCCATGGCCAACATGCTGCAAAACTCCAGCATCAGCACCCAGCTGACAATGGCAATCCCTTATATCTCTACCGTCATCGCCCTTGCCATCTACAACTACATTCAAATTAAGCGCGGCACAGAAAACCGCCAATAAGAAAGGAATAAACCAATGCTGTATAATTTTGATTACGACTACCACAAAAAGAGCGCCGATTACGTCCTCTCCAAGCTGGATTTCCAGCCCGAAATCGCCATCATCCTCGGCTCCTCACTGGGTTCTGTGGGCAGCGAGATTGAAAACCCTGTGGTTATCGACTATAAGGACATTCCCAACTTTCTGGTTTCAACGGTGGAATCCCATGCCGGCAAGCTGATATGCGGCACCTACGGCGGCAAAAAGGTCGTGTGCATGTCAGGCCGCTTCCATTATTATGAGGGCTATGACTTTGAGCAGCTGGCCGCCCCCATCCGCCTCTTTAAGCTGCTGGGCTGCAAGGCCACAATCCTGACCAATGCCGCGGGCGCCGTCAACACAGGCTACATCCCCGGCGACGTTATGATTATCAAGGATCACATCAACCTTTCCAGCGTCTCTCCCATGAGGGGTCCCAATGACAAGCGCCTCGGCGACCGCTTCTTTGATATTTCCTACCTGTACACCCCTGAGCTTCGCGCCATCGCCAAGGAATGCGGGAAGCGCTCCGGCCTGCGCATTCAGGAGGGCACGTATATGTTCTTTGCAGGCCCCCATTTTGAGACCCCTGCCGAGATCCGCGCGGCGAGAGTTCTGGGTGCCGACGCCGTCGGCATGTCCACCGTCACCGAAGCGCTGACCGCCGCCCACTGCCATATGCCGCTGCTCGCCCTTTCCGTCATGACAAATATGGCCGCAGGCGTCCTCGACCAGCCGCTGACCACCGCCGAGGTCGGCGAGACTGCCGCAGCCGTTTCCCAGAAAATGCGGGCATATCTGCTTGACATTCTGCAGCATATATAAGGTGAGAAAATGAAAACACTGCTTTCCAACGCCACAATCGTGGCAAGCGGATTTGAAGTAATAAAGCAAGGCTTTGTCGGGATTGACGGAGAAGCTATAGACTACGTCGGCGCCGACCGCCCCAGCGCCAGATATGACAGCGAGCTGGACATGAAAGGGCATATACTGATGCCCGGCCTTTATAACCTGCACACCCATACCTCCATGGTGCTGCTTCGCGGGCTGGGCTCCGACCTGCCGCTGGACCGCTGGCTGACTGAGGCTATGTTTCCCATTGAAGCCCGGCTGACAGCCGATGATATTTCTGTGGGCACCCGCCTCGCCATGATGGAAATGATGGCAACCGGCACTGTTTCCTGCACCGATATGTACGACATGGCGCGGGTGACCGTTGAAGAGACCCTTCGCGCCGGAATGAAGATGAATGTCTGCCGCCCTATTCTGGGCTTTGACCAAAACGAGGCGTATACGGACAATTTCCGGGTGACCGAGTCGCTGGCATTTTTTGACGAGCTGGAGGGCAAATGCGGCGATCTGGTTAAAATCGACATGGGCATACACGCCGAATACACCTCCTTTGACGAGCTTGTCCGCTTTTACGCCCTTGACAGCAAAAAGCGCGGCGCCCGCATCCACCTGCACCTGTCGGAAACCGTCAAGGAGCATGAGGAATGCAAAATGCGCCACGGCAAAACCCCTGCGCGGTGGTTTTACGACCTGGGCGTGCTGGATTGCCCCACCATTGCCGCCCACTGCGTCATGGTTGAGCCGGAGGATATAGAAATCCTCCGTGAAAAGGGCGTGGCCTGCGTCCACAACCCTTCCTCCAACATGAAGCTGGGCAGCGGCTTTATGCCCATATATGATATGCTGCAAAAGGGCGTGCATCTGTGCATCGGCACCGACGGCGCCGCCTCCAACAACAACCTCAATATGTTTGAGGAAATGCACCTTGCCTCCATCATCCACAATGGCCGCACTAACGACCCCACTATTTTAAAGCCCCGGGAGATACTGACAATGGCCACCATAAACGGCGCAAAGGCGCAGCAGCGCGAAAACTGCGGCGCGATTGCCGTCGGCAACAAGGCGGACATTATCGCAATAAATCTTGACAAGCCCCATCTGATGCCCAATCATGACACCCTTGCTCTGCTGACCTATTCGGCACAGGGCAGCGATGTGGACATGACAATGATAAACGGCAAAATAGTTTACCGAAACGGTGAGTTTCTTACCATTGACGCCGAAAAGGTGAAGTTTGATCTGGAAGCAAGCTGCCGCAGACTGCTGCAATAAGCGCACGCATGAAAATCGCGCTGTACTGATAATTTGAAAGCCGCAAGCGGTTCTCGCTTGCGCGAAATCACCGCCTGGGCGCAAAATCCATGCCTTTTCAGGGATTATTTGTGACCGGGCTTAGCGAAAGGAATGATTTTTTAATGGAGAGAGCCGATAAAGGTTTGGCGTTTATGCTTCAGTACGAAAATGTGGCGTGGTATGAAAGCGGCAGGGTCCGCATTCTTGACCGCCGCATTTATCCCACACGGGTGGAGTTTGTCACATGTGAAAACCATGTGGAGGTGACAAAGGCCATCACCGACATGGTCACCCAGTCGGCAGGCCCTTATACAGCCGCCGCAATGGGAATGGCGCTTGCCGCCTATGAATGCCGCGGCAAGGGCGAAAAGGAGCAGAAGGAATACCTCCTCAAAGCCGCCGACACCATTTCCCACGCCCGCCCCACCACCGTTGACCGTATGAAAGCGGTGACCCGCGGCTGTTATCTTGCCGCCGAAAAGGCTATGGCGGAGGGCAAAAGCGTGCCGGAGGCTATTGTGGAGCATACTGTGCGCTCGAACAACGCACGCTACAACAAAATCGGCGTCATGGCAAAGTATCTGGTGGATATGTTCCCTCAAAACGGCAAGGTGCTGACACAGTGCTTTGGTGAAACCATCGTGGGCATGATGCTGAAGGAAGCGCGGGCGCGGAATAATGAGCTTAAAATATTCTGTGCCGAGACCCGCCCATATTTTCAGGGCGCGAGGCTGACGGCCTCTGTGGCCTGCGACATGGGCTTTGACGTGACACTTATCACCGACAATATGCCCGCCTTTGCCATACAGAAGGAGAAAATCGACGTGTTCACCTCTGCTGCCGATGTCATCTGCCAGGACGGCTATGTGGTCAACAAGGTGGGCACCTTCCAGATCGCTATCGTGGCAAAATACATGGGCATCCCCTACTTTGTCACAGGCGCCCCGGACAAGGGACATCCCACGGTTGACACCGTCCATATCGAAATGCGGGATCCCGATTTCGTTTTGCAGGCCATGGGCGTCCGCACGGCAATGGAGGGAGTCAAGGGCTATTATCCCTCCTTTGACATCACCCCGCCGGAGCTGGTCAGCGGCGTCGTCACCGAGGCCGGGATATTCTCCCCCTATGACCTGCGCCGTTATTACGGCGGCGGCAATTTTGGCGAATACGAAATCGTAGTCTAACGCGGGTATCGCGTAAAACACGCTATACCGATAATTCAAAAAGCCGCAAGCGGCTATGGCTTGTGCGAAAACGCCGCTTATGCACGAAAATCCATTGCTCTTAATGGAGCATTTGTGCATAAGCACAGCGAAAGGAATGGATTTTATATGAGTGATACAAAAGCAATAAGAGCGCAAATGGTGGAAATATGCAGGCAGGCCTTTGAGCAGAAGCTGTTTGCGGGAACCTCCGGCAACCTTTCAGTGTGTCTGAGGGAGGAAAACATCATGCTCATCACCCCTACAAGCGTGCGTTATGAAACCATGGAGGCGGACGATATTGTCGCTGTAAACCTTGCCGACATGAGCTTTGAGGGCAGGTTCCGGCCTTCCTCAGAGACCCCAATGCACGCCACAATTTATCAGAATATGCCCAAAGTCAACGCCGTTTTTCACACCCATTCACCCTATGCCACCTCCTTTGCCGTTGTGAAAAAGCCCATACCTTATATCTTGATAGAAATGCTGCCCTTTATCGGCGGGGATGTCCCCTGCGCCGAGTTTGCCGCCCCCGGCAGTAAGGAGCTGGGGCTGTCGGAGGTCGAGCCGCTTAAGCACCGCAACGGCTGTCTGCTGGCAAATCACGGCGTGCTGGCAGTTGGGGAAACATTGCCCCAGGCCTTTATCCGCGCCGAGTATGTGGAGGATGCCGCCAAGATTTACCACTACGCCCTGCAGGTGGGAGAGCCGGTTATCCTGCCCCTGCCTGATGATATAAAATAAACTGCCGCATAAGCCAAAGCGCCGGACATATACTGTCTGGCGCTTTCTTCCTTTGTATGATATGGTGTAAGCGTAGTAGTGCTATACTTGCGTATTGCATTTTCAAAGGAGGAATTGAGCCGTGAAATATTCTTTGCTGAAAAAATCCGCCGCATGCCTTTTGGCCGCTGCCCTTTCTTTTGCCGTGTCCGGGTGCGCTTCTCCCCGGCAAGCTTCGGACAATTGTGCCTCCCCCTCTCCCAGTCTCGACGACCTTTACAAAATTGAGAAGGTCAATGAAATCAGGGATAAAATTATCGGACGGGAAACAGTGGAAAGCGATTATTATCTCTATTACATACCCGACAGCCAGCTGGCAGATATGGTCAAGGAATACAATAAACTTACAGCGGAAATGACTTATTATTTCAACAGAATGTCCATCGGGATATGCGCCGCATTGCTGAACATTGAGGACACCACCAATCCACCCTCTTATGCGCATGCCGCGCTGCCTAAAGAGGTGCATGAGATGGAGGCGCGCATGACCCATCTGGCACTGTATGAAAACTGCGATGAGCTGTACAGAACCGACCCGCTGTTTATGGAGCATCTCACCATTGAGGCAGGCGGCTCTTACGGGATGTGGGCCTATCGGATGCACGATAACCTTGATGCCGGTGCGCAGCAAACTCTGACAAAATACTTCGAGCTGATAGAGCAGCTTACCTCAGCCCTCTCAGGTTATGCCTTAAGCCTATCCGAATAAACATAAAGCGCCGGTAATTTTGCTTTTGCTTTTAGCGCGGACATGGTATACTTTTATAAGCGAGCATTCTATTTTGAACTTCAAATAAAAAGGAGAGTCATTATGCAAAACGATCCGCATTTTTACTCCTATCCCTCCAGACGAACCGTCATGTACGGAAGCCGCGGCATGGCAGCCACCTCCACTCCGCAGGCCTCTGAAGCGGGGCTGGAAATCCTCAAAAAGGGCGGCAA
>JAVBSJ010000092.1:0-14658 GCA_031547105.1 Oscillospiraceae bacterium | reverse complement strand
CCGCCCTCGGTCTTGGCGTAGGGCTTTCTCTCGCCGCTGTAGCTGCCCTCGGTCTTTGCGTAAGGCTTTCTCTCACCCTTGTAGCTGCCCTCGGTCTTGGCGTAGGGCTTTCTCTCGCCGCTGTAGCCGCCCTCCGGCTTGGCGTAGGGTTTTCTCTCACCCTTGTAGCCGCCCTCAGGCTTGGCGTAGGGCTTTCTCTCGCCGCTGTAGCCCCCCTCGGTCTTTGCGTAGGGCTTTCGCTCGCCCTGCCGTGGTTTGGAAGCTTCCGCCACCGGTTTCGGCTCTTCCTGCTTGGGCAGGACAGGCGCTGGCGCTTCCGCCGGTACTGCCTTTACAGCAGGGACGCCGTTTTTTGCAGCTTTTTTGCTTTCTTTTTTGGCCTTGCGGCGCTTTTCCCGCTCAAGCCTGGCCTGCAAAAGCCCTTCCGCTTCCTTTTCCCCCAGCTTGCGGCAGAGGGAAAGGGCGAAGCCGGTGTCGCAAACCGCAAGCACCGCGCAGGAGGGCATTGCCAGCACAGACCCGACGGCATCCTTGCCGAAGGGCAGGGTTATGACAGGTGTGCCACGCTCCGCCCTGGCGTTTTCCATCGCCGTTACGGTGTTTTCCGCGGCGTCGGCGGATAAGGCGATTAACCGCGCCTTGCCCTCCCGGCAGGAGTCATAGGCCGCCTCGGCCCCGGCAGAAAGGCTGCCGGCCTTTTTCATAAGCCCCAGAAAGGAAAGGGCCCCGCTATTCTCCGTCATTGGCACCATCCTCCTTCAGGCTGTTTTTTAACGCTTCATATGTCTCGGCGGGGATTTCGCACTCAAGCGCCCGTGCGAGGGCGTTTGATTTTATTGCCTTTTCCAGGCACTTTGTATCTTTACAGATGTAGGCCCCCCTGCCGGCTGATTTGCCTTTGCTGTCGTAGACAATTTCACCGAAAGGGGTGCGGACTATGCGTGCCAGCTCATGCTTGCTTCTTTTTTCGCGGCAGGCAACGCATTGACGCACCGGTATTTTTTTGGGCATAGGGAGCCTCCTTAACTTTGGTTATTCAGACGCTTTGGACAGGGGCTTGATGTCGATCTTATAGCCGGTCAGCTTTGCCGCAAGGCGGGCGTTCTGCCCCTCCTTGCCGATGGCAAGGGAAAGCTGGTCGTCGGGCACGATTACGGTGCAGCCCTTTCCGTCATCGTTGAGCTGAACTGAAATGACATCGCTGGGCGAAAGGGACTCGGCGATAAACTGCACCGGGTCGTTGGAAAACTTGATTATGTCGATTTTTTCGCCATGCAGCTCATCCACGATGGTGGAAACGCGCACACCCTTCGCGCCGATGCAGGCGCCGATGGGGTCAACGTTTTCGTCGTTGGAGTAGACGGCCATTTTTGTTCTTGAGCCGGCTTCACGGGAGATGTGGGAAATTACCACCGTTCCGTCATGTATTTCGGGCACCTCAAGCTCAAACAGGCGCTTGACAAGGCCGGGGTGTGTGCGGGAGACGACAATCTGCGGGCCCTTGCCCGAGTTGCGAACCTCCACCACGTACACCTTGACCCTCTGCCCCTCCCTGAGGGTTTCCCCCTTGATTTGCTCCTGTGCCGAAAGCACCGTTTCGGTCTTTTCCCTGCGGCCGCCAAGCTCAAGGATGGCGTTGCCGTACCTGGGCTCGATTTTGGTCACAAGGGCGGTCAATATTTCATGCTCCTTGGAGGCGAACTCCTCCACCACCATGCCGCGCTCAGCCTCGCGGATGCCCTGTATTATGACCTGCTTTGCCGTCTGTGTGGCAATGCGTCCGAAGTCGTTGGCGTTTATGTCCACCCGCACATGGTCGCCCAGCTGGGGGGCGGGGGCAAACTCCTTTGCCTCCTCCAGCGTCATTTCGGCGGTGGGGTTAAGAACCTCCTCCACAACCTCCTTGACGGCGTGCATGGTTATGACGCCGGTAAGCTGGTCGATCTCCACAAAAACATTGTCGGAGGGGGACTGGGCGTCCTTCTTGTAGCGGGATTTATATGCGGCGGCCAGTGCCTGCTGGATGCGCTCCAGCATAAAGCTTTTCTTTATTCCCTTTTCCGCTTCAAGGTCGTCAAGGGCCTTGATTATCTCACTGCTCATTTTTCTTACATTCTCCTCACTGATTTATACTTGAAAGCGCAGCCTGACGGCGGCGATGTCGCCATCCTCAAGCGTGACTTGGTTTCCGTTTTGTATCAGAACAATGCCGGCTTCGGTTTTCCCTTCCAGAACACCCGAGACGCTTTGCGCCCCGTTCTGTGCCTTGTAGAAGGACACATCCACCTCTCTGCCCTTGGCCCACTCAAAATGGGCGGGCTTGACAAGCCTGCGTTCCAGCCCTGCGGAGGAGACGCTTAAAGTGTAGGAGGGCAGTGAATCGAACTGCTTTTCATCGAGAAAAGGGTCAAGCCCACGGCTTATTGTTTCACAATCGCCGATAAATACACCCTCCGCCCGGTCGATAAACACCGACAGAAAATAACCCTTGCCTTCCTTCTCAAAGGTGACGTCCCACAGCGTGAGGCCGTTTTCCTCACATAAGGCGGTGCATTTTTCTGTCACCTTGCGTAAAAGTTCCTTTGTCTGCATACGTCCCCCCTGCTAAAAGCGGCATTTCAAACAAGAAAGAGTGGGGCAACCCACTCTTTCAATCGTCTAATATCTTACGGTAGTCATTATATCACGGCTTTTCACCCTTTGCAAGGGGGTAGTTTGGATATTTAGACGCGCTTTTCAATAGACACCGCGCAAAATCTCTGCTAAAATACCTATATAAATAATGAAAGCCGCGGCCTCGGGGGGAGTTTCATGCAGGGTAAAATAACCGTTGAAATATGTGCCTGCAGCATACAGGATGCGCTTGCGGCAAGCAAGGGGGGCGCAGACCGTATTGAGCTTTGCTCAGCCGCCTTTTTCGGCGGGCTTACCCCCTCCGTCGGCACGCTTAAGGCCTGCAAGGCGGGGCAGCCGCTGCCGGTTATGGCGATGGTTCGCCCCAGAGAGGGGGGCTTTTGCTATGATAAGCATGAAAAGGATGTCATGCTCAGAGATGCCGAAAGCCTTTTAAGCGCCGGTGCAGACGGTCTTGTGTTCGGCGCCCTGACCCCCGGCGGCGCCATTGACCTGCCTTTTATAAGGCAGCTTGCGGCCATCGCCGCAGGGCGGCAGACGGTTTTCCACCGCGCCTTTGACCTTGCCCCTCTCCTGTGGAAAGAAAATCTGGACGCCCTTATAGAGGCGGGAATAACCCGGGTGCTGACCTCCGGCTTCGCCGCCACCGCTCCTGAGGGGCGGGAGGCTGTCCGCCGCATGGCGGAGTATGCAAACAAGCGCATTGAGATTCTGCCCGGCTCGGGGCTTCGCCCCGGGGGCGGCATTGGGGAGTTTTTAGCGTATACAGGCTGCACTCAGATACATTCCTCCGGCGGCAGGAGGGCATATACAGACCCCAGCGCCCTGCTAAATCCGGCGGTCGCGTTTACCGGGTATTCTGCCCCCAAGCAGGGGGAATACACCCTCTGCGATGCCGAAACCATAAAAAAACTTGTAAGCGAGGTTGAAAACCTATGAAGGCACTTGCCATAGATGTGGGGGGCACCGCCATAAAGGCGGCAATTGTCAGCAGTGAGGGGGAGCTTTCCGGCTTTGCCGAGTTTCCCACCCCCAAGGATTTGACCACCGGCCTTGTGGAAATCGCCCGGGGCTTTTCGGGCTACGAGGTTATAGGGGTTTCCACCGCCGGACTGGTGGACAGCGCCGCGGGCACTGTCGCCTTCAGCTCTGCCCTTGAATACGGGGCCGATGCCCCTGTCAGAGCCATGCTTGAGGCCGCCACCCATCTGCCTGTGCATGTGGAGAACGACGTCAACTGCGCCTGCGTGTGTGAGGGGATGTTCGGCGCGGGCAGGGATTCCGCCGATTTTGTCTGCCTGACCTACGGCACCTCCATCGGCGGGGCGTTGTTCCTGAACGGGGGGCTTTACAGCGGCAAAAACAATCTTGCAGGTGAAATCGGCCATATGGTCACCCACGCCTTCGGCAGGGACTGCCCCTGCGGGCAAAAGGGCTGCTATTCGGAGTATGCCTCCGTCTCGGCGCTGGTGCGGCAGACCTCCCTGCTGGATGAGAGCCTGACCGACGGCCGCGCCATAATGCGCAACACCGACAGGTTTGAGGTTATGGGGATTCTTGACAAATGGGTTGACGAGGTCTGTGTCGGTCTCGCCAACGTGGTACATATTCTAAATCCCCCTCTGGTGATACTGGGGGGAGGCATAATGGTTGAGGAGCAGCTTGTGGATAAAATCAAGACCCGCCTGCCCCACTTCCTCATGCCCGGGTATAGGGACGTCAGGGTGGAGCGCGCAATGAAGGGCAACACCGCGGGGCTTATCGGGGCGGCAATGCTGGCTATTGGTGAGCAGGCCGGCCTATGATCCTTAAAAACGCCCGGGTTTTTACCCCGCGGGGCTTTGAAAAATGCGACATCGCCATAGAAAACGGTGTCATTGCCGCTTTGGGCAGACTGCCTGGCGAGGGGGAGGATCTGTCGGGAAGGGCAATTCTCCCCGGGCTTATAGACATTCACACCCACGGCTGTATGGGGCAGGATTTTGCCCGCCTCAGTGATATTGCCCCTGTAGAGCAGTATTATCATAAAAACGGCGTCACCACCTTTTTGCCCACCGTAATTTCCTCCCAAAGGGAGGAATATTCCGATATTCTGGAAAAGCTGCACCCCCTCAGGGTGCGGCTGGAGGGGCCTTTTTTCGCCCCGGAAAAGCGGGGGGCACACAGCGCGGAAAACCTCACGGCTGTTGACAAAGCCTGGCTGCGGGGATTAAGGGGGCAGATAGGCTTTCTTGACATCGACCCCACCCTGCCGGGCGCCCTTGCGCTGATAAGGGAGCTGTCCCCGGAAATGCCCCTGTCCGTCGCCCACACATCGGCAACGGCTGCCGAAGCGTCCGCCGCCTTTGAAGCGGGCGCCCGCCACGTCACCCATCTTTTTAACGCCATGAACCCCCTTCACCATCGGGAGGCGGGGGTAATCGGCGCCGCCTTTGAGCGGGAGGACGTGATATGCGAGCTTATCTGCGACGGCCTTCATATAAGCCCCACCGTCTGCAAAATGGCCTTTCGGCTGTTTCCGGGGCGTATATGCCTTATTTCCGATTCGGTAGCGGGGTGCGGTCTTGAAGCGGGACTCCCCATCGACGGGCAGGGGGTTATTCAGGGGGCGCTGACCCCTGTAAACAAGGCTCTGTCCAACCTTATCGCGTGGGGAATCGACCCCCGCACCGCCATTGAAAGCGCCACAATAGTTCCTGCCCGCGCCCTGCGCACGGATGACCGTATCGGGTCTATAGAGCAGGGAAAGCAGGCCGATTTAGCAGTTTTCGGCAATAGCGATATACCCGAGAGGGTTTATATAATGGGAGAAAGAATAATTTAGGGGGAATACACATGATAAAGCTCATTAAAAACGCCGACGTTTACGCGCCGCAGCATCTGGGACTTAAGGACATTCTCATCGCCAATGACAAAATCGCCATGATAAAGGGGAGCATAGACGGCTTTGAGGGTCTGCCCTCGGTGGAGGTTTTTGACGCCAGAGGGGCTATTGTCACCCCCGGGCTTATCGACCTGCACGTCCACATCACAGGGGGCGGCGGAGAGCAGGGTCCAACCTCCCGCGTGCCGGAAATCAACTTAAGCGAGCTCACCTTAAACGGTGTCACCTCCTGCGTCGGACTGCTGGGGACAGACGGCGTCACCCGCAGCCTGCCCAACCTGCTGGCAAAGTGCAAGGCCCTCAACGAAGAAGGCATAACCTGCTACATGCTGACAGGCTCTTACCAGTTCCCCACCCAGACGCTGACCGGCAGCGTCATTGACGACATCGCCCTCTTTGATGAGATTATCGGCGCAAAGGTTGCCATATCCGACCACCGCAGCTCCACCCTTACAAAGGAGGAGCTTATCCGCCTCGCCTCTGACACCCGCATGGGGGGCCTTATTTCCGGCAAGGCAGGGCTTCTGTGCATGCACGTCGGCGTGGGGGGCAACATGCTCAACGATGTGTTTTACGCCATTGACAACAGCGATATTCCCATAAAAACCTTCCTGCCCACCCATATGGGGCGCAACCTGGCCCTTGTTATGCAGGGAGTGCAGCTGGCAAAAATGGGAGGCGTCATGGACATCACCGCCTCCGACCCCGCCATATCCGACCTGCCGGCAAGCGAGAAAATCGCCTATGCTCTGGAAAACGGCGCCCCCAATGAAAGCATCACCATTTCCTCCGACGGCTGCGGCTCAATGCCCCGCTTCAATGAAAAGGGTGAGTGCATCGGTCTTGACTATACCTCTCCCAAGGTGCTGCTGATGGAGCTTAAAAACTGCGTCTTTAAAGAGGGCTTGCCGCTGGAGCAGGCGCTGTGCTATCTTACAAGCAACCCCGCCCGGGTTATGGGCAAGGCTGGGGTCAAGGGCGAGCTGGTACAGGGCGCCGACGCCGACCTGGTCATTTTTGACGAGAATCTGGACATTCAGGATGTGTTTGCCAAGGGCGTCCACGCCGTTCACGGTGGTCAGGCGCTTATTAAGGGCCGGTTTGAGAAATAGGAAAATTACAGGTATTTAATTCGCAGAGTGAAAGGGTATATTCTCATTTTGTTATACTCAGGCGGTCTTTGGCCGCCTGAATATAACAAAGCGCTTCCCCCTCTTCTCGAAGAGAAGGTTAGGGGGTTATGGGACGCCAAGCATATTTCCTCTGCGAGTTGAAATCACAGTTGAGAGGTGATTGTCTATGTGGGCTGTTTATGCTCTGCTCGCCGCCGTTTTTGCCGCGGCGACATCAATCCTTGCTAAAATAGGTATTGCTAACGTCAACTCAAACCTTGCCACCGCAATAAGAACCGTTGTTGTTCTGGTGATGGCCTGGGGCATGGTCTTTTTAACCGGAAAGCAGTATGAAATCCGCAGTATCGGGCAGAAAAGCTGGGTATTTCTGATTCTCTCGGGGGTCGCAACCGGCCTTTCCTGGCTGTTTTACTACAGGGCGCTGCAGACGGGGGATGCGTCTAAAGTAATACCTATCGACAAGCTGAGCGTGGTGTTCAGCCTAATTTTCGCGTTTACCATTCTGAAGGAAACCATCACCGCCAAAGCTATTATCGGGGGACTGCTAATCTCTATCGGCACCTTTGTGCTGATATTGTGACGGTGTGCGCGGGATATGTATATGCCTTAGAGAAAAGTGTGGAACTGTATAATGAAAAAGGTTATTTTGTTAATTATATGTTTCCAAGTGCTGCTGCTTTCCGCTTGTGGCTCAAGCGGCCCGGGGCAGGAGGCTGTTCCTGACTACGAGGTCTCTGTCGAACGTGTCGATAAGTCGGTTTTAACTGAAGACGGAAAAACGCTGGCATATATTTATTTTGACAAGCCGGTCGTTTTGGGCGATTCGGACGCTTGCTCAAAAATCAACACGTTTTTTGAGCAGGCAAGCGGAGAGTGGTTTGGTGACAACGCAAACAGTGAGCGGCCAACAGCGAATGCCCTGTTTTTGGAAAACATCACCCCGCTGGACGGTTTTCTCAAACTGGTTGACTACTACAGAGAGAACTTCGGGGACGCCTATCTTTTGCAGCCCGCATATTCTTTGAAGCATATCTTCCACAGCAAGGTCACATTATCAGACGAGGAAACCCTCAGCATCATGCACATTTCGGATTGGTATGCCGGAGGCGGACGGTATTTCCGCATTTACGGAAGCACCTTTGACATGAAAACGGGAGAGCCTGTACCCTGTCCCTTTGCTGATGATTTTGCGTTTAAGGAAAAGCTGGCGGCGGCTTGCCCTGAAAACTCTTCATGGGAAATCACCGATAAATACTATCGCGACAGGGACTATATCTATGTTATTGCCCAAGGAAGAGACGACTATATAATAAAATGGAACGGAAAAACAGATGAAGCTTTTGCGGCAGAATGGATAGAGTGGGGATTTTTGACTGAGCTTCCCGAATAAACACAAGGGCGGCAAAACAACAGGAAGGTTGGGATTTCCCCAACCTTCTTTTATATACTGCTTAATCTAATTCAAACTCTAGTATTTCGCCGTTCCCGGCGGGATACCTGCCTGTGAGGGCATGTATCAGCATCCCGTGGCAGGCAACAATAACCTTGTTATATTGGCGGTATTTGCTTAAAACCGCGGTCACCCGCGCCCGAATGGACGCGGCGTCCTCCCAGTCCTTTTCGGCGCCCTCGGGATATTTTCCGGAGGAGTCCAGGTATTCCTGGTAGTGCCGCTCTGCCCGCTCATCGTCCTCATAATAAGCATAAGTCTTGTTTGCCACCCATTCGTGCAGATCGGTTTCGACGGCAATATCAATTTGCAGCTCCTTGGAGAGTATGGCGGCTGTCTGCAAAGCCCTGGTATAGGGCGAGGAGAGGATAATGCCGGCGCACTGCAAACGGATGTCCCTTGCGGTGTTTTTGATTTCCGCTTCACCCGCCGCCGACAGGGGCGCAAGGTTGGTGCCGAAGCCCTGATAAATCTTTGTGTTTTTCTCCGAATAGTCGGTTTTTCCATGGCGCACAAGGTAAAACATTGCAGAACCTCCGTTGTAAGCTATTTTGCCCAGTTTCCGGTGGCCTCGGCGCTTAAATAGGCGTTGATAAAGCTGTCTATATCCCCGTCCATCACGGCACCGATGTTGCCGTTTTCGCACCCGGTGCGGTGATCCTTCACAAGGGTGTAGGGCATAAAGACGTAGGAGCGTATCTGGCTACCCCATTCTATCTTCTTCTGCTCCCCCTTGATGTCGTCTATCCTGTCAAGATGCTCCCGCTCTTTAATTTCCACCAGCTTGGATTTCAGCATACGCATGGCCACCTCACGGTTCTGGTGCTGGGAGCGCTCATTCTGGCAGGCGACGATAATGCCGGTGGGGATATGGGTTATGCGTATGGCCGATTCGGTTTTGTTGACATGCTGCCCACCCGCCCCGCCGGAGCGGTAGGTATCCACCTTAAGGTCATCGGGGTTGATGTCAACCTTAATGTCGTCGGTCAGCTCGGGCATGACCTCAATGGCGGCAAAGCTGGTGTGGCGGCGGCCGGAGGAATCAAAGGGGGACACCCTGACAAGCCGGTGCACACCCATCTCGCTTTTGAGGAAGCCGAAGGCGTTCTGCCCCTCAATAAGCAGGTCGGCGCTTTTCAGCCCCGCTTCCTCCCCGTCTATATAGTCAAGGATTTTCCATTTAAAGCCCCGGCTGTCGGCCCAGTGGGTGTACATGCGGAAGAGCATCTGGGTCCAGTCCTGCGCCTCCGTCCCCCCCGCTCCCGCGTGGAAGGACATTATGGCGTTGTTCTGGTCATATTCACCCGAAAGCAGGGTGACAAGGCGCTGCCGCTCCAGCTCCCCCATAAAGCCCTCAAACCCGGCGGTGACCTCTCCGAGAAGACTGCCGTCCTCCATTTCCTCCGCCATTTCGATGAGGGTAAAGGTGTCCTCGTACATGCGTCTGAGGGCTTTGTAGCCCTCCGCCCGGGCGCCCAGCTGCTTTATGCGCTGTAGCACCTTTTGGCTGTTTTCAGGGTCGTCCCAAAAGCCGCTTTCGGCGGCCTGCTGCTGCAGACGGGCGATTTCCTGCGCCCCCCCCTCAAGGTCGAGGGCGACCGCCAACCCGTCCAGCGACGGCGCGGCATTCTGCAATTTATATCTTATTTCATCGTATTCGAGCATAAATATGTCAACCTCATTATTAAAAATGGCTTAATTGCCGTAGTGTTTATTATACATAACCCCCAAAAAAGTGTAAAGCATAATTTTGCTGTGACTGCAAGGCAAAGAAAACACCTTGGAATACGCTGCCTTCCCTTTTTTGAAGAGGGGATTAGGGAGTGATGCAAGGCCTTGCAGAGCCGCGCTGCTAATTGAAGGTGATGTGGCTGTTGAGAAACGTTGACGGTAGTTGTTATTCATGAAAGAGCTTTCCCGCAGTCCTTTCGCCTTATGCCTTGTGGCAAGCTTTCTATTTTCGCAGCTTCCGCTAGTGGCACAGGTAACAGGTGCTTTTTATGTTTTGCTTTATTGCTTCCTAAGGCTACCGCTCATGCCGCGGGGGCAGTCACTTTTAGCGAGCGCGAGCGAGCCGGCGCTTGTGCGCCGTGGCTTATCTAATCAGCGGAGTCCCTGAAAAGGCGCAGCCTTTTGGGGGTGAATAAAAAAGTATTCAAAAACGCCGGGGGGTTGCGACTCCCCCCGGACCCCTAACGCTTTTTTGCTTTATGGCTGGTTACCATATATGTGCTTTTTGTTTTTCCTGCACTTTTCCAGTTTCTTGAAAGCCTCTGTTATTGAGTGCCCTTACCCCTGCAGCTCCCGTCCTCCCCTTTGCGTAAGCAAAAGGGGTGCCTGCCCCAAAGGCTGCGCCTTTTTGGGGACCCCTTTATTTGAATAGATTCCGGGCAAGTGAATTGCCCGGAATCATACGGCGGCACTCGCCGCCGGCTCGCGGCACCGCTTGCTCAGGCGGGGTTGAAAAAGCGTTAGGGGTCCGGGGGGATCCGCAACCCCCCGGGGTTTTTTGCTTACTTTTTGTCCGACAAAAAGTAAGTGGCCGCCCGCGCCACTAGCGGGAAACCTTAGACAGCAACTAAGGAAAATGTAAAGAGTAGCTGCCACGGTGTCACTAACAGAAGCTAATACGCAGCAACAAGCTCATTAAATAACGCATTTTTAGGCAGGCCACCACAGTCCAACTGTGTAAGCAATACATCAAAGCAAACGCTTACACAAAAAAGCCTTTTGTGTTTATCTTGCAGTCTTAATATACTTCCGCTCATGCCGCGGAGGCAGTTACTTTTTAGTGTTAAAAAGTAACCAAAAACACTGGGGGTTGTTGCGCCACACCCCCCGACCCCCGCTGCGCTTTCAACCCCGCCCACTGCGGTGGGCACCCCTTTCCGTCTGCGCGGAAGGGGAGGACGAGGGAGAAAGGGCGGAGGGCAGTAAATAACAGAGGTTCTCAAGGAACGAAGGGATAAAAACGAAAAAAAGCGGGCACGAGGTTGTGTGCTTATAAAGGCTTCTTGGTCAAGCAGGGTGCATTATAAGTACCCAAAGCACCTTCTTCCTGATGAGCCTATAGATATAGCAGGGCAGCGAGGAAAAGGCGCGGAGGGGTCTGGGGACGCATGCGCAACGTACCCAGGGCTTTTTGCTTACTTTTTTATTTACCCCCAAAAGGCGTCGCCTTTTCAGGGACCCCGCTGATTAGATAAGCCACGGCGCATAGCGCCGGCTCGCTCACGCTCGTCAAAAAGTAAGTGGCCGCCCGCGCCACTAGCGGGAATCACAGACAAGAGCCATGCAGATTACAAAAGCACCAGATTAAGGGCATTAAAAAAGGGTTTTCAAGGAACGAAGGGGTAACAAAATAAGAAGGCAAGAAAGCGAGTGTTTGCCCCGCTTCATAAGCGGGAATCCATATACAAGAATCAAGCACAACACAAAAGGGTGTTAAGTTATAGAGCCTTTCAAGGAAGGCAGAGAAAGAAACGCAGAGCTCCGCCGCAGGCGTACTTTTCCGCCACACGGCGCAAAGGGGTGAGCCGGGAAAGGAGAAACGCTCCCATTAAGTTCACAAAATAAGCCTTGTTTTTCCGCCCTTCTTATCATATAGTAAATCTGTATATTTTAATCAACAACCGGCGCATTGTGCGCCAAAAGGAGCGCTTATGGCATCTTTTTTCAAAGCATTATTCGGGGATTCCTCCGCAAAGGAGATAAAAAAAATAAACCCCATTATCGATAAAATCGAGAGCCTGGCGGGTGATTACGCCGCCATGAGCGACGGGGAGCTTCAGGCCGTCACCCCGCAGCTTAAGGGGCGCCTTGCAAACGGCGAAAGCCTTGACGATATTTTGCCCGACGCCTTTGCCGCCTTTAGGGAGGCGTGCAAAAGGGTGCTTGGGCAGTATCCCTTCCGCGTGCAGCTGCTGGGCGGCGTGATTCTGCATCAGGGGCGCATCGCCGAAATGAAAACGGGCGAGGGCAAGACCATCACCGCCACCCTGCCCGCCTACCTCAACGCCCTTGCGGGAAGAGGGGTTCATATCGTCACCGTCAACGATTATCTTGCCCATTACCAAGGGGAGCTTATGGGCAAGGTCTACAGGTTTATGGGACTTTCCTGCGGCATCATCGTCCACGGGCTGACAGGCGCGCAGCGCAAGCAGGCATATGCCAGCGACATAACCTACGCCACCAACAACGAGATGGGCTTTGACTATCTCCGTGACAATATGGCTATTTATAAGGAAGAGCAGGTTCAGCGCGGGCATGCCTTCGCCATCGTTGACGAGGTCGACTCGATTTTGATAGACGAAGCAAGAACGCCGCTTATTATTTCCGGTCAGGGGGACAAGTCCACCGACCTTTACAAGCAGGCCGACGACCTTGCGAGAAGGATGAGCCACGTCACCGTGGTGGAGATCGACGCCAAGGAAAGCCAGGACGATATTGAATACGATTACATCGTTGACGAGAAGCACCATACCGCCACTATCACCCCCAGGGGCGTATCCAAGGCAGAGGTGTTTTTCAAGATAGATAACCTTATGGACCCGGAAAACTCCACCCTGCTGCACCACATCAATCAGGCCATCAAGGCCAGGGGCTGCATGAAGCTGGACGTGGATTACGTGGTGCGTGACGGCGAAATAATCATCGTGGACGAGTTCACAGGCCGCCTTATGATGGGCAGAAGGTATTCCGAGGGGCTCCATCAGGCCATTGAGGCCAAGGAAGGGGTCACCGTCAACAGGGAGAGCAAGACCCTTGCCACCATCACCTTTCAGAACTTCTTCCGCCTTTACGAAAAGCTGTCGGGCATGACCGGCACCGCCCTGACCGAGGAGGAGGAGTTCCGCCATATTTACCATCTGGATGTTGTGGAGGTTCCCACAAACATGCCCATGATAAGGCAGGATCATCCCGATGTTGTGTATAAAAGCGAGAACGGCAAGTTTAACGCCGTTATTGAGTGCATTGCGGAGGCACATGACAGGGGACAGCCGGTGCTGGTAGGCACCGTGTCCATTGAGAAGAGCGAGGCGCTTGCCGCCCTGCTGCGCAGGCGGGGGGTGGCGCATCAGGTGCTCAATGCCAAGCACCATGAAAAGGAAGCGGCAATTGTCGCCCAGGCCGGCAGGGCGGGTGCGGTCACCATCGCCACCAATATGGCCGGACGCGGAACCGATATTATGCTGGGCGGCAACCCGGAGTTTATGGCCAGAGGCGATTTGGAAAAGGCGGGCTATTCCGACGCTGTCATTCTGGAGGCCAGCGGCTATAACGAAATCTCCGGCGAGGAGCTGGAGGAGGCTCGCGCCCTCTACCGCCAAAAGCTGGAGCGCTACCGGGAGGAGTGCCGGGAAAACGGCAACCGGGTGCGGGAAAGCGGCGGTCTGTGCATTCTGGGCACCGAGCGGCATGAATCCCGCCGTATCGACAATCAGCTCCGCGGACGCGCCGGAAGGCAGGGCGACCCGGGCGAAAGCACCTTCTTCCTCTCACTTGAGGATGATTTGATGCGCCTGTTCGGCTCGGAGCGCCTGCAGGGCATGCTTGAGACCATCGGCCTTGAAGAGGACATGCCCATAGAGCACAAAATGCTGTCAGGCGCAATCGAAAACGCCCAGAAAAAGGTGGAAAGCCGCAACTTCCAAACCAGAAAAAGCGTTCTGGAGTACGACGATGTTATGAATCACCAGCGCAACATCATATATAAGCAGCGGGCTGATGTGCTTGACGGGACTGAGCTTAAGGATCGCATTCTCGGAATGCTGGACGATTATATTGAGGAGCAGGCGGTCATCGCCGCAGGGGATGCCGGAAGCTTCGGCAGGGAGCAGGCACAGCGCCTGACAGCCGTAATACAGGGGATGTCCCTGCCGGCAGGGGAAATAACCATCCGGCAGGATATGCAGGTTTCAGAGGTTGCCGCTCTCCTGCAGGACAAGGCTCACGCAGCCTATGAGGAAAAAGAGCGCCGCTACGGCGAAAAAATAATGCGCGAGCTGGAGCGGGTTGTGCTTCTGCGGGTGGTTGACGAGCTGTGGATGGATCATATCGACGCCATGCAGGAGCTCAGGCGGGGCATCGGCCTTGCGGGCTACGCGCAGGTGAACCCTGTGGATGAGTATAAGCGTCAGGGCTTTGACATGTTTGAGCAAATGATAAACGAGGTCAAAAGCCAGACTGCCCGCCTTATCATGATCGCCCGCCCTGTGGGGGCGGAGCCGCAAAGGGAGCGGGTGGCCAAGGAAACAGGAACCTCCGGCGGGGGTGACGGCACTTTGGCCAAAAAGCCGGTGCAAAAGGGCAAAAAGGTGGGGCGCAACGACCCCTGCCCCTGCGGAAGCGGCCTGAAATATAAAAAGTGCTGCGGCAAAAACGAATAAATAACCGTCTTAACCGGCCTGCTGTATGCTGAAATGGTCAATAGAAAGTAGACACGAAAAGCCTATTAAGCCACCTGCTCAATTCTGAATTGAACAGGTGGCTTTCCGTTCAACTTACGCACAGGACGAATGACATTGAAATAGTGAACAGCATCAGAAATAAGCGTA
>JAVBSJ010000120.1:0-5502 GCA_031547105.1 Oscillospiraceae bacterium | reverse complement strand
CCGCCCTGCTGCTTTCAAAGGTCTCACCGTCCATATTCATGTAAAGCGGCTTGGAGTCGGGTGAATACACCGTCACCACCTTCGCCTGCCGGTGGAGTATCACATCAGGTATGTCTGCAAACCGGCCTTTTCTATAAAGGTTAATGAGCCTAAACGCCTCCATACGTTTCATTTTTTTGACAAGCAGCACCTCCAGCAGGCCATCACACAGATTGGCCTCCGGCACCGCATTAAATCCGCCGCCGTATGTGCCGCCGTTTCCCACAAATATCATGGTGTACTCTCCGTCAAGCACCTCGCCGTCAACATTTACCGAATACCTTTGCCCAAAGCCCCGCATTATGCTTTCCAGCGCCGCCATGAAATAAGGCCCCGCTTCTCCGCCAATAAAGCTGTAGCGGTGCTTGCGCATGGCCGTTTGCGCATCGGCGCCGATGGAAAAGACATTGAGCGCCCCTCCGCAGTCCGACTCAATAAAATCCACAGGCACCTCAAAGCCGTTTACAAGCCCTTCAATGCTCAAAAAATCCTTTTTGCTTGCGGGAAAGTTCTTAATAAAATCATTGCCGGTACCGGAGGGATAATGGGTCAGAGAAATCAAACCGGACCCCCGCGGCAGGCCGTTTGCCACCTCATGCAGGGTGCCGTCCCCACCGCAGGCATAAAACCGTACCCGCTTTCCCTCATTCTGTATCACAGCTCTTTTGACGATCTGGGTCGCGTGCTTGGGATAGGTCGTCAAATACACATCGTAATCCAGCTCGCACCGCTTGGCGGTCTCCTCAATTTCCTTTACAACGGCGGAGGTCATATCCTTTTTGCCCGCAGCGGGATTTATAATGAAAATGTGCTTCATGTTTTTCTCCTTGAAGCCCCTCTATTTGTAATACATAAACAGGTCGCATTTGATCATGCCGTTATAAAGCTTGCGTTTTTTGTCGGCCCTTTGCCCGAAATGCTTTTCAAACTCCTCATCGGAGGAGAGGATATATTTTTTAACATCATTTTTGCCGGAAATAGCCGAACCAAAAGCCTTGTAAAGCCCTCTGGCTTGCGTTAAATCCATCAGCCTTTGTCCGTAGGGCGGATTGGTTATTATAACACCCTTGTCGGGATATTCACGCCTGCGTGCATCGGCGTGACAAACCTCTATAAGTCCCCCGACCCCTGCCCTTTCGGCATTTTCCTCTGTCATTTTGACACATGCAGGATCGAGATCCGATGCCGATATGGGCAGCACCTCATGCCGCTCCCCTGCCATAGCCTCCTCGCGGGCGCGGGCAAATATTCCCTTGTCTACCATTCCCCAGCGCTCACATTCAAACTCGCGCCGCGCCCCCGGCTGAATATCCAGGGCGGCCTGCGCCGCCTCGATGGCGATGGTTCCGCTGCCGCAGAAGGGGTCAACAAGAGGCTCCCTGCCCTTGTAGCGGGCAATTTTCACCAGAGCGGCGGCAAGGGTCTCCCTCAGCGTCGCTTCATTGGTAGCCAGCTTATAGCCCCGCTTATAAAGCGCGGCGCCGGTGGTATCCAGGTATATTTCCGCGGTGTCCTTTATGATGGCAAACTGAATCTGATGCCTGGGACCCGTCTCCTCCAGCCAGCTTACGCCGTACCTTCCCTTAAGCCGCTCCACCGCCGCTTTTTTGATAATGCTCTGGCAGGAGGATTCGCTGTACAGCTTGGAGCCCAGGCAATAGCCCTTGACAGGAAAGGTGTCGTTTTTGCCGATATAGCTCTCCCACTCAATTTCCTTTACCCCTTCAAACAGCTGCTCAAAGGTCTCTGCCGGAAAGGAGGCAAGGCGCATTAGCACACGCTCCCCCGTGCGGAGCATAATATTGGCCTTAGCGCAGGCCGCCATATCTCCCGAAAACAAAACCCTGCCGTTTTCCGATTGCACACCTTCAAAGCCTTTGAACTTAAGCTCATCCGCAACAAGGCTTTCAACCCCCATCAGACAGGGAACAACAAAATTATACTTCATAAAAATCCTTATCTTTCTCAATATAGGTATAAGAGCACCGCATACATTATGCTCTATTCCCGCCGTTATTGCAACACAAAAACTGGCAATTTCGAATTACGGCACCTGCATGGCGGCTATACTTGCTTCAGTTAGCTTAGTAAGCCTGCCAATTGCCAAATACTTCTTTCCTCCGCCTTGAGGGGAAAACTAATGGGACGAAGCATATGTGCCGGGAATATTTTATCGATCACAGCCCAAAAAAGCAAATATATTGCCTTATACGCTTCATTATGATAAAATGTTTTTCAGCTTTTATTTTTGAGGAGTGAGAAAAATGTCAGAAGCGCGTCTTATTTTTCCTGCCGGATACCATCCGAGGCTTAATGTACGTGACACACAGAGAGGAATTAAGGTGATCAAGGATAATTTTGAGCGTTATCTGGCAGTTGCCCTCAACCTGCATCGTGTCTCTGCGCCTGTCTGCGTCACAAAGGCCAGCGGCTTTAATGACGACTTAAACGGTGTGGAGCGCCCTGTGGCCTTTGATGTGCCTTCGGCGGGCGTCGATGTGCAAATCGTCCACTCTCTGGCCAAATGGAAGCGCTGGGCGCTTAAGCAATATGATTTTGCGGTGGGCACAGGCCTTTACACCGATATGAATGCCATCAGGCGTGATGAGGAACTGGATAACCTCCACTCAATTTATGTTGACCAGTGGGACTGGGAAAAGGTCATAACCAAAGAGCAGCGCAACGATGAATACCTGCGTGAAACGGTAAAGGACATTTACGGCGCCATTAAGCAGACAGCACGCACGGCCTGCTATGAGTTTTCCGGCATTGATTTCCCGCTGAATGAGGAGATTTATTTTATCACCTCTCAGGAGCTGGAGGATATGTACCCCTCTCTCACTCCAAAGGAGCGGGAAAACGCCATCTGCCGTGAAAAAAAGGCCGTTTTTCTCATGCAGATAGGGTGCGTACTTAAGAGCGGCATAAGGCACGACGGCCGTGCCCCCGACTATGATGACTGGAGCCTCAACGGTGACATCCTTGTTTGGAACGAGGTGCTGCAAATGGCCTTTGAGCTTTCCAGCATGGGCATTAGGGTGTCTGAGGAATCCCTAAGAGCTCAGCTTGAAAAGGCCGGATGCCCGGAGCGGGCGGAGCTTCAATTCCACAAAGCCCTGCTCAACGGTGAGCTTCCCTACACTATAGGGGGCGGTATAGGCCAATCCCGCCTGTGTATGCTGATGCTTCAGCAGGCGCACATCGGCGAGGCGCAGGCGTCTATTTGGCCCTCAGGCATGATAGAGGCCTGCAAGAGCCACGGTATTTTCCTGCTGTAACGCTTCCCCCTGCAGTATAGTATTTGCTGGCAAGCTATCCTTTCACACCGTGAAGCTAAGCTTTCAAATAAAACAGCCGCAAGGCCGCGTAAGCTGACTTACGCGGCCTTGCTCTTTTTGAATTAAGAAGGGCGCGGGAAAGCCCCCGCGCCCCGGAATATCATTTTATTCTGCCGCTATCAGCATGCCGTAGCCGCCGTTCTTTCTCTTATACACAACGCAGCTTTTGCCCTTTTCATCGCTGTTGGAGAAGAAGAAAAACTCGTGCCCGATGAGGTTCATTTGGAGAATAGCGTCCTCCGCCGTCATGGGCTTTATATCAACCACCTTGACCCTGACGATGTCGATTTCCTCATCAGGGATATTCTCCATACCCTCTGAAATAGGTGCTGCCTTGGCAAAGGAATCCTGCCGCATACGTTTTGAAAGCCTTGTTTTGTTCTTCTGTATTTGGCGGTCAATGGAGGCGACACATCCGTCAATGGAAGCGTACATATCCGTCGTTTCCTCCTCCGCCCGGAAGAACATACCATTGTGAATAACGGTTATTTCAACATTGTGCTTGCCGCGCAGGATGGAAAAGGTCACCTGAACATCGGCGTTATCGCCAAAATATCTGTCAAGCTTATCGCATTTTTTTGCCGCGTAGGCCTTAAGATCGTCCGACACAGTGACTTTTCTTTCAACAAAATTGATATTCATAGTTATGCTCCTTTTAGTTTGTCTGCGGCTTCGCATCGGCGCTTCAAAAAACGCCGTTGCCTTGTGAATACTATTTTACCCTTTTTCCGTTTACAAAAACCGCCTGCGGCTTGCTCATATAATCAAAGGGATGGCCGCTCCACACAACAATGTCGGCGTCCTTGCCCACCTTGATGGAGCCTACCCTATCCTCAACATCGGCGACCTTGGCGGCATTGATGGTGATTGACCGTATGGCGGCGTCAACATCAAGCCCTTCTCTTACGCAAAGCGCGGCCGAAATGTTCAGGTAGGACAGGGGGCCTACAGGATGGTCGGTGGTAAGGGATACCTCTATCCCCTCATTAAACAGCACACCTGCCGTTGTCAGGCTTCTCGCCGCCGTTTCCGGCTTGGAGCTGCCGGAAAGTATTGGGCCGATAACGGGGATTATGCCCGCCTGCTTTATCTGTTCCCTGACAGGGATGCCATTTGTGGTGTGGATAGTGGTATACCGGATTCCGAACTCATTTGCCAGTCTCATGGCGGTTAAAATATCGTCCGACCGGTGGCAATGGATATGGGCGATCAGCTCGCCCTTGAGCACAGGGATAAGCGCTTCACTCTTGGCGTCATAGGTGGGATCCTTGCCCTGCTCCTTTTTCTCCATGTATATTTTGGCCTTTGCAAGAGCTTCCCGCAGCAATGCAGCCGTAGCCATTCTGGTTTGGGGCTGTTTCTGCTTCTGGCCGTAAGCGCTTTTGGGGTTTTCTCCAAGAGCCATTTTCATAGCGCAGGGAGCCTTGACTATCATGTCGGAAATATCGGTGCCGGTCAGCTTGATAAAGGCCATTTCCCCGCCGATGACATTGGCGCTGCCCGGGCCGACAACGGCGGATGTAACGCCGCTTTCAATAGAGCTGGCAAAAGCCGTATCAAAGGGATATATGCCGTCCACCGCTTTAAGGTGGGGTGTTATCGGGTCAGTGACTTCGTTGGTGTCATTGCCCTCCCAACGTACAGATTCTTCAAAAATGCCTATATGGGTATGTGAGTCGATAAAACCGGGAAGAATAAATCCGCCCCGGGCATCAAGGCTGTCTCCCGCCGCCTTTGGCGCGTCCTTGACATCGCCGAATGCGGTTATGATACCTCCTTCAAAATCGACAAATCCGTTTTCGAACCTTTGCCCCTCAGCCGTAATGAGGGTGCCGCCGTAAATCCTCATGTCAATCCCTCCTATATATGCCATTTTTCGCTATTTACAAAATATGGCACTTGTGTTATTCTGTTTCCAGAATACAGCGCACAGGGTAAAACAGTTTTGCCCCGCGCGGTGTGTTCTGGACAAACGCACCATTCATATCTTTATCCCCACAACCCTGGTTTTGGCTGCCTTCACAGGCAGCCCTTTTTTTATTTTCTCCCCTTCGGAGCCTGCGGCTCCGTGGGGACCCCTTTATTTTCATAGATTTACGGCATACGATGCGCCGCTGCCGCGGCT
>JAVBSJ010000034.1:0-13522 GCA_031547105.1 Oscillospiraceae bacterium | reverse complement strand
TCTTTCCGTATGCCATATTATTTCACCCTCATAAACAGGGGTATAGACCCTTGTGATATGCTGATAATGCTGCCGCTGTAATAATGACGTATACAGCAGCTTTCAGGCACAACTGGTGACGATGATATAAACAAATCGGGTTTTACACTCTGCAATACTGACCGCAGCTGATAGCCGCCTTGAAGCAAGCTGCCATCAAGGATCAGATATTGCGTTTTATCCTCACGCGGGACTTTGTCCAAAAAGGTTCCCCGAGATGCCCCGCAGGCAAAAACCGTCTCTGTGGCAGATGTGCTTGCCACCGCGCCGTAATATCCCTCCGCGACCGGGTACATTTTTATTTTTACCCGTCCGCACATTATTACAGTATCACTATAATACCACAAAAGCTGGTTTTTTTCATCATGATAACTGCGATTTGAGCCCGGAGACATATAAATTGCATCTGTTCTAAAGGGGACTGCAGATATTAATTTGCCTATAGCCGGATTTGGTGATGTAAATATTATAGCCTTTACAGCCGTTATTCCAAAGGCATTTGCAGCCTCCTCTATTATTTTCTCTACACTTCCGGAGGTGTCGCACCCGGAGGAAATAATGACAAGCTGACCTTTGTCATAAATAGCAAGAGCGGTAATGTCTTTTTCTGTGAACACCATTTCCTTTGCGTACATGCTGTCAAGCCCCAAGCCGTAAAGGCATGTGGTCAGGCTGACGGCCGCCAGCACCAGTGCCGTTCTTCTCTTATTGGCGACAGCAAAAACAATATCGTACAGCAGGCACCCCAGTATCAGGGCGCAGAGTGCGCCCGCAGCAATGCTTCCGCTGGAAACAGAGGCAAAGGGCAAGCCCCCAAAGAATATAACTGCTGACCTGAAATACATTAAAAGCGGTCTTAATACATACAGCGCAACAAAAGACGCCAAAGGCGGGGACACCGCGCCGATTATAGCCAACGCAGCTCCCAGCGGCAGTAGCAGTCCGATCGCCCACAGCACTGTCAGAATTGTACCCGGTCCAATAATCGACGCTCTTTCGAAATAAAGGAGCCCTAATGGGTAAACCGCCAGCGTTGCCCCTACAGAAACCGACAAGCCGGCAATGGCAGCGGAGACAGCTTTGTTTTTTGTAAGCTTTTTTCCGGCAAGCGCACACATAAGCTCCTTCAAAGGCGGGGACAAAAACAGTATTCCCGCCACCGAACCAAAGGAAAGCTGAAGTGAAGCCGATGTAACCGCGAATGGATTGTGAATCAGAATTGCGGCAAGCGCTGCCATAAGAGTTGTGGGCGGGTCATTTTCCCGGTCGGTAAAAAAGGCCAGCGCCGCAACCGCCATCATCAAAATAGCCCTGAAAACGGGCGGCTTAAAGCCGGTGGAAAGCCCGAAAAACACTACAATAGGGATGGCGGCAAGCGTACCTCTTTTCTTGCCTAAAAGGAAAACGATTAAGCCTGCCAAAAGGCCAACGTGCATACCGGAAACCGATACAATATGGTATGTACCGCTGACTGCCAGAAAGCTTTTCAGCTCTGCCGACAGATACTCGGTCTTGCCTGTAAGCAGGGCGGTCAAAACCGCGCCATCGTCGCCACGCAAATATTTGAAAATCAAATTGCAAAGCCAGCTTGAAAAATATGCCGGTGAATACTTTATGGGCATATGGCCTGCCGGAGTCACCTCAATCACCCTATAGACAGACAGTGTAAGAAATCTGCGCTCAGGCGCGCCGAAGGAAAAGCCGGTGCCGGTTACAGCGGACACCTTGCCATACACTCGCAGCCTGTCCCCCGGTCGAAGCTTGTCTGCGTTGCCGCTATAAAATACCGTCGCCCTGGCATCCGGCCCTATTTCGGTGCTAGGAGAGAGTATTTTGCATTCAAGAATGCAGTATTCGCCTTTATCTACTGGAAAATCAATCAACTCGACCAGAATTTCCCCTGTAAAGTCATCAAGCTTTATAGCCGGTGTGTAGAACAGGCTTAGGTATAAATTAAAATATAGAATAGCCGCGGCTGCAACACAAAGCACGGTAATTGCCGCCCTCCTGCCGAAGACAGGAAAACAAAGCGCGCTTATCCCCAGCGCCAAGATATAGCATACAATCGCACTGTAGCTTTTGCCAAAGGTGTAGCACAAAACACCAAGTATGACGCAAAAAACGACAGAGGCACCTAAAAGCGGTCTGCTTTGCAGAAGGTTCCTCTGTCGTTTCAGCCTGTTCATAAATTATGCCAGTTCTCCCAGCGTTTTTCCGCCCAAAATATGGAAGTGAAGGTGCTGTACTGTCTGGCCAGCATCTTTTCCGCAGTTTGTCACCACCCGGTATCCGCCGTCCAGCCCCAATTTATCCGCAATGCGCGGCAGTGTAAGTATTATGTGCGCCACTGCAGAAGCATGGGCTTCAGTCAGCTCGGCGATACTTGCGGCAAAATGCTCCTTAGGGATGACGATGACATGAACCGGCGCCTGAGGCGCAATATCCTTGAAGGCCAAGACCTGCTCATCCTCATAGACCTTGTCGGAAGGAATAATCCCCGCCGCTATTTTGCAAAACAGACAATCCTCCATTGCCTACGCACCTCCTTACTTATTTGCCATTTCCGATACTATATTGTTGACAGCTTCCAAGGCCGCCTCCAGCTTTGAAGGATCTTTGCCGCCGGCAGTAGCACTGTCCGGGCGACCGCCTCCCCCTCCGCCTGCAATAGCCGCAACCTTTTTCAGGATATTCCCGGCATGGGCGCCGTGCTTAACAGCCTCCGCCCCGCAGGTTGCGGCAAAATTGATTTTTCCGTCTGCTACATTTGCCAGAACACATACCGCGTTGGGGGCGCGATCCTTAATCCTGTCGGCAAGGTCACGCAGGCCATCGGAGGAGAGATCGTCAACCTTAGCCGAAATAACCACCACATCCCCTTCCGTTTTGGCAAAGTTCAAAAGCTCAACCGCCTGGAACCGTGCCAGCTTTGAAGCCAGCGCATCCTTCTCCTGAGCGGTTTGACGCGCTTCGTTTATGACCTGGATAGCCCTTCTGACCAAATCCTGCGGCTTGGTTTTAAGGGCTTCGGCGGCAGCTTCCAGCGTGCTGACAAACTGGCGGGACATATTTATGGTTTCCTTGCCGGTAACAGCCTCTATACGGCGCACACCTGCAGCCACAGAGGCTTCACTGATAATTCTGAACAAGCCGGCTTTGGAAGTATTGCTCAGGTGCGTTCCGCCGCAAAGCTCAGTTGAGTAATCCCCCATGCGCACAACCCGCACCGTATCGCCGTACTTCTCGCCGAAAAGCGCCATTGCGCCCAGCTTTTTAGCTTCATCAATGGGCATTTCGGCTGTAATTATCTCATATCCGGACAAAATCGCATCATTGACAGTGTCCTCGACCCTGCGTATTTCATCAACCGTCATCGCGGAGAAGTGAGTAAAGTCAAAGCGAAGTCTGTCAGGCTCCACCAGGGAGCCTGCCTGCTCAACATGGGTGCCCAGAGCCTCTCTCAGCGCCTTTTGCAGCATATGGGTGGTGGAGTGAGCGCGCATAATGGCACTGCGGCGCTGAATATCGCAAATAAGGGTTACACTTTCTTCCAGTGAAAGCTCCCCTTCGGTCACTTCAACAGTGTGGACATAATGACCGGCAGGCGCCTTTTGTACATTAATTATATTGGCCTTACAGCTTTTGCCTGAAAGGGTGCCCATGTCATAGGTCTGCCCGCCGCCCTCGGCATAAAGTGGAGTTCTGTCAAAGACGACGCTTACGCTGTCACCGGCAAGAGCGTTGGCAGAAAGCTCTCCGCCTTTTATAATCGCAAGTACCTTACCCTCGCCTGAAAGGCTTTCATAGCCTGTAAATACGGTTGCCGGCAAATCGTGCAGAGAAACGCTGTCCCCCTCCCAGCCAAGGAAGGAGGTAGCCCCTCTGGCCTCCTTCGCACGCATGCGCTGCTCCTGCATAAGCTGCTCAAACCTTGTGCGCGCGACGGTCAAGCCAACCTCTTCGAGAATCTCAATCGTCAAATCTATCGGGAAGCCGTCGGTGTCGTAGAGGCGGAAGGCATCCTCGCCCGCAAGCTCCGTCCTGCCGGAGGCTTTAAGGGCGCTTATCATGCCTTCCAGCTTTACAAGTCCGCTTTCAATGGTAGCGAGGAATCGCTCCTCTTCGTTCTTTATCAGTTTGATTATATAGTCATGCTTTTCACGCAGCTGGGGATAAGCGCCCTCATTTTCCTTTATAACGGTTTCGCATACTTCGTAAAGGAAGGGGTGTTTAACCCCTAAGAGCCGGCCATGTCTGGCGGCGCGGCGCAGCAGACGGCGGAGAACGTATCCCCTGCCCTCGTTTGAGGGCATGACGCCGTCGCAAACCATCATTGTGGTTGAACGAATATGGTCTGTAACAATGCGCAGAGAAACATCCTTTGCAGCGTTATCGCCGTACTTCACTCCGCAGATTTTTGACACATGGTCAGTAATGCTGACCATGGTATCGACTTCAAACAGGGAATCAACCTCCTGCATGATGCAGGCAATGCGCTCCATCCCCATTCCGGTGTCAATATTCTTGCTGGCAAGGGGGGTGTAGTTTCCTTCGCCGTCGTTGTTAAACTGCGTGAAAACCAGATTCCAGAACTCTATATATCTGTCGCAGTCGCATCCGACGGCGCAGTTGGGATTGTCGCAGCCGTACTTTTCTCCCCGGTCAAAGAAAATCTCAGAGTCAGGGCCGCAGGGGCTGGAGCCTATTTCCCAGAAGTTATCCTCCTTGCCCATGCGTGAAATATGCTTGGGGTCAATGCCGACTTCCTTTGTCCATATGTCGTAAGCCTCGTCATCCTCCTGATATACGGTGACATAAAGGCGCTCCTCGGGAAGCTCCAGCACCTTTGTGCAAAACTCCCATGCCCATGTGCAGGCCTCTCTCTTGAAATAGTCGCCAAAGGAGAAGTTGCCCAGCATCTCGAAATATGTGCCGTGGCGGGCATCCTTTCCGACATTCTCAATATCGGGAGTGCGGATGCACTTTTGGCAGGTTGTGACCCTTTTTGAAGGGGGCGGCAGCTCACCTGTGAAATACGGCTTCAGCGGCGCCATGCCGGCGTTTATAAGCAGCAGTGAAGCATCATTTTGCGGCACAAGAGGAAAGCTGGGCAGTCTGAGATGCCCTTTGCTTTCAAAAAAGCTCAAATACAGCTCTCTAAGCTCATTAAGTCCGATTTTTCTCATATATTTACCTCTCTCAGCTGTTTCGTTTTCTTAAAATTGACATTTCAGGCGCTTCACATGGCAGCCTGGTGAAAAACGCCATTTCCGGGTGCGGGGCAGACAAAAGACTTATCCCCTGTTCATCGGTCAGCTTTCCCAAAGTGAAGGCCACAGGCGCCCTTCCCGGCGAAAGCAGCTCCACCTCATCCCCCGGAGAGCATTTATTCTTTTGTGTCAGGCGGTACAGGCCGTTTTCCTGCTTTTCCCCTATATCGGCGCACACATCCCAAGAGCGGACATAAGTGCTGTCTCCCCTGTGCTGTCCGTCAGAGTGTCCGTAATAAAAGCCTGTGTAGTATTCCCTGTGCGAGACCTTCTCAACCTCGCTTGCTATTTCAGGCGGCAAGGCAGTGCCGGGGTTTTGGATGTGAAAATCAACCGCCCTGCGGTAGGCGCCGGTGACTGCCGCGGCGTAGTATGCCGTTTTTACCCGGCCTTCTATCTTAAAGCTGTCAATTCCGGCTGCCATAAGGTCGGGGATATGCTCAATCATGCACAAATCCTTGGAGTTTAGGATAAAGCTCCCCTGCTCATCCTCAAAAACGGGCATGTACTCCCCCGGACGCTTTTCTTCCATCAGATAGTATTTCCAGCGGCATGGCTGGGCGCAATTGCCGTGATTTGCATCTCTTCCCGTCATAAAGTTAGACAGCAGGCACCGCCCCGAATATGACATGCACATTGCGCCGTGGACAAAGGTCTCAAGCTCAAGCTGGGGAGGGGTTTTTGCCCTTATTCCCACTATATCCTCTAAGGTAAGCTCCCGCGCAAGGACGATTCTGTCAGCACCTAGGGAATGGTACATAGACGCTGCCGAGTAATTGACAACGCTGGCCTGGGTGCTTATATGCACCCTGACATTTGGGGCATACTTTTTTGCCAGAGGCAGAACCCCAATATCGGCAATTATAAGCGCGTCTGCCCCCGTGTCATTAAGGTATTCCAGATACCCCGGCAGGGCATCAATTTCACCGTTGCGCGGCATTACATTGACGGTGATAAAGCACTTTGCCCTATTGTCGTGGCAGTACCTTACGGCCTGGGCGATTTCATCATGCTCAAAATTGCCTGAGGCGGTGCGCATACCGTAGGAGCGCCCGGCCATGTATACGGCATCGGCCCCATAGGCAACAGCGTACCTAAGCTTTTCAAAGTCGCCCGCAGGCGAAAGAATTTCCGGCTTAACCATCATATCCACCTACTTTACCGAGGCGACGGCGGCATTATGCTCTTCAAGGGTTTTGCTGAAAATATGCTTTTCGGTCTTGGGATTGTAAACATAATAGTAATAGCCGTGCTCCTGCGGTGTGATGGCTGCAAGCATTGCAGGCACACCGGGGTTGCAGATTGCAGTAGGCGGCAGGCCGCGGGATTTGCGCAGGTTGTAGGGCGAATCAAGCTGCAAATCCTCCGCGGTAATTTCTGTTTTATGCCCCGTGACATACAGAAGCGCAGCATCGATGTCAAGATAAGGATATTCTGCCGGGTGGTTGAGGCGGTTGTGAATGACACCCGAAATAACTGCCCGCTCATCATCAAGCTTGGCTTCCTTTTCAATAAGTGAGGCGATATTGACAACCTCTGCAATTGTCATACCGGCTTTTTCGGTCAGCTTGCGCATTTCCTCGGTATATTTTTTGTTGAAGTTGTTTAGCATCTTATTGATAGCGCTTACCGGCTTTTCATTGATATAAAACTGATATGTGTCAGGAAACAGATACCCCTCCAACCGGTTTTCTGTCATTGGAACATCCTTCAAAAACTCATGGGAGAACTGGTAATTGTTTGCGGCGTCAAAAAACTCCTTGCGCCCGCAAACACGGCTGTCCTCAAAAAGCTTGGCGATCTGCTCCAGATTGTAACCCTCAGGTATAGTGAGGGTTACGGTGTCAGTAGAGGTTGTAGAGCGCTTTAGCTCATCGATAATCTGTCCGTAGTCCATATTGCACACAAGCTCAAACTCGCCTGTGCTGAAGCTCTTGACATTTTTAAGCCCGGCAAAGAGTTTAAAAGCCCATTTGTATTCGATAACGCCGGTCTCCTTAAGCTTTTTTGCCACCTGGGAGACAGTAGCCCCCTCCTGCAAATTAATATTGACCGTTTCCTCAGCCTGAACAAGCCCGAACATGTCATTTGCCACTAAAATCGCCATGGTCGATAGAATTATTGAAGTGGCAAGCACAAATAAGACATATGAAAGTGTGGCCGAAGCAGAAAACTTGCGTTTGCTTTTTTTCTGTGCTCCGGTTTGTTTGCTTTTCTGTTCCATAATTTTTCGCCTTTCTATGTTACGCGCTTATTGCTTTTATAAAGAACATTACGGCAAGGAGCCAAAGCCCGGGTGAAAAGAAAATCGCTGAACAGGCTTTGGTAAAGCTTGTGCGTTTTATTCTTTGCACATATCCTTTTTCAATCAATTTCTCCAGCCTTCCCATGGAAAGATAGAGAAACAGGAAGAATATCAGCAGCGCGGCAACGACAAAGTACTGCCACAAAATAAAGGAAGAATATTTGCCAACCATAAAGTTAATGCCAAAGGTCAGGGAATTGTTGATAAAATGGGCGATGATAGACGGCCAGACCGAACCTGTGAAGTAAACGATATAGGCGTATACAAGCCCCGCCGCAAAAGGTCCTGCCACATTTCCGGCATCTCCGTGGACAAGCGCGAAGGCGAGCGCCGAGGATATTATAGCGGCATAAACGCCCTGAGGCTCCACCGCCGAAAAAAATGCCCCGCGGAAAAACAGCTCCTCACACAAGGCGGGGACCAGCACAGCCACCGCAAGCAGCGGCAAAAGCCCGTAATTTCCCGTGACCGTTATAACGCTCTGCGCTCCGGCCGGAAGCTGAAATAAAATGCCCATAAGCCAGTTTATCAAAAAAGACATAAAGGCAAGGGTGACCGATATAAGCAGTACAAAGGGCAAAACCGCCGGTTTGAAGCCCTTATATCTGTAAACAATTTCTTCCTCTGCCCGGTGTGCCATGGTATTTACAATAAGAAACGGCAGGAAAAAAGCAGCAAGCTCAGTCAGCGCGTATATGGGAAGGTCAACCTTGATGATTCCGTTTTGCGCCGCATATTCCACCGCAAGCAGCACGGCAAATGAAAGCGCCGGCATAAATCCGCTGACGAGCGACAGTTTACTTTGCTTCAAGAGACAGCACCTCGTTAATTATCGACATTATTTCATCGTTGATGTCATGGGGGGTGCGCAGGCCGGTTTCGTCAACACATTTGACCTTTCGCCAGCCGAAGCGGCGGCAGACATCAAGGGCATTTGCGCGGCATCTTGCCAGATACTCGTGGTCAAGCTCATGAATATCCCCGCTGTCCCCTTGTCTTTTGGAAATCAGCTTAAGGGAATATTCGGTGGGCATATCAAGATAAATAACCAGAGAAGGCTCCGGCAGGCCGATGGTGTTATATTCAAAGTCAAAAAGCCAGCTTAAGTATTCTTCCCGTGCCTCAGCATCCAGCTTCCCCGCCTGATGTATGGCATTAGAGGTTGTGTACCTGTCGGAGATTATCAGCCGGCCGGAGGCGTAATCACTTCCCCAGTCGGATTTATATGATGCAAACCGGTCAACCGTAAAGAAGGTCGATGCAGCATAAGGGTTCACGGCATCAGGATCCGCACCGAAATCCCCTCTCAAGTACATTTTTATCAGCGCCGAAGAATCGCTGTCGTAGCATGGAAAGGATATGCGGCGGAAGTCCTGCCCCATTTTCTTAAGCCTGTCGCAGACAAGCTCCATCTGGGTGGATTTTCCACTGCCGTCAAGCCCCTCAATAACGATCAGGCGGCTAGACATCTCTGCGCCCTCTTTCCCGCACCTCAGCCATTTTACCGCAAGTCATCTTCCCTTCTCCGCAGGCGCCGTACAGGCAGGAGGGGCCGGCCTTTTTGAAGATATGCGGAGAAACCTCCCGCACCGTATCCAGCATCTGCCAGGCAAGCTCCCTGATCTCCCATTGCGCCCTGTTGCAGCAGCGCAGAGAGAAAAAGTTGAGAAGTGAGCGGGCGTTCATGGTAAGCATGATTTTGGTTTCACAAGCATTCGGCAACACAAAGCGCGCATCCTCATTGGCCATTTTCTTTGCCTTTGTCTTGTTGCCCTTTATCTCCTCCCCGCCCAGGTCGGCGAGGTGCTTCTTATATAAAATATCAGACAGGGCGTCATAGCTTTTTTGAATTTCAGCCATGGTTTTTACATAAAACTCTTTTGCCCAAGGGTCATTTTCAATTTCCGGAGGAGTGACATATGTAAAGCTGTTTTCCTTGACATAGCGCTGTGATTGTATACTGAAGGAGGCAATGCGGTGCCTGGTTATCTGCGCCATCAGGGAGCGGGACACCCCTTCAATGGCAAAGGTGTAGCTGGCATGCTCAATAGGGCTGGTGTGCCCCATTTCGTACAGCATATCGACAAACTCGCCTGTATTCTCATCGGTAAGGCCGTCAAAAATACTGTCGGCGTCAGCCGGAGAGTAGCAAAACTTTGCCGCGGCTGCCACCAGTTTTTCCGGCTCCGGCGTATAGGACAGAAGCTGTACTTTAAGCATGATTGTTATCTCCTTTGCGGCGCTCTGCAAGCGCGTAAATAAGATATAGCGGGAGTTTGGCCATACGGCCTATCCTGGAAGGTTCCTTAAGCAGGCGGTAAAGCCACTCAAACCCTGTCCTGACAAATATATCGGGCGCCCTTTTCAGATCCCCTGCAAATATGTCTACAGACCCGCCGAGACCGGCCATAAGGGAGACATTCAGCTTGTCCCGGTTGTTATCCATAAACAGCTCTTGCCTGGGCGACCCCATGCAAACAAAGAGAACATCCGCCCCGGAAGCATTGATTGCGCTTACCGCTGCGCCTTCATCCTTGAAATACCCGTCCCCATATCCGGCCACGGTGAGCCCCGGATATGTCTTCTGCAGGTTATCGGCTGCCCGCATTGCCACCCCGGGCTTGCCGCCCAAAATGTAAAGCGTCTTCCCTGTCTGAGACAGCCTTTGCGCAAGCCCTGCGGCGAACTCCACCCCGGCCACCTTGCCTTTAAGGGGAGTGCCCAGTATTCTTGCGGCATATATGACCCCGATACCGTCAGGCAGCACAAGCTCAGATCGGTTGATAAGCTCCCGCAGGCGGTCGTCACCTCGGGCGGCCAGCCCTATTTCGGAGTTGGGTGTCACCACGCGGCACTTGCTTCCTTCCGAAATATGCTCCATAGCCAGGTCAAGCGCTTCCCCCATGGTAACATTGTCATATTTGACCGACATAACATCAATACGCATATAAAAGCCCCCTAGGCCGCCTTGTTATCAGAAATGCTGCCCTTGCCCTTGTTGTAAATAATCAGCAGACATGCACAAATTATTATGCCGGCAATGCTGCCCGACCACTTCATAGCGGCCTGGGTTGCGGAAATGCTTCCCCAAAAATAATCGATTGCATAGCCTGCGGCATTAAAGCCAATATGTGCGGCAATGGCGGGATAAATGCTCCCCGTCCAAAAAACCACGATGCCGAATACGATTGCCATTGAAAACGAAAGACCCAATCCGTCATAAAGCAGCGCATATTCTATGGCCTGAAGGATAAGGGCGGCAATAAAGGGCAGCGCCAGCTTAAAGCGGGAAAAGATAAGGCCGCGGAAAACCAGCTCCTCAATTATAGGAGCCAGCAGCAGGACAACAATCAGCTGCACCGCTGTCACCGGAACGGCGACAGCCTCCGCCTGGGCGCCGATAAGGTCAAAGGGATTGGGAGGAGGGGTAAACTTGTCAATAAGGATAGACACCCACAGGTTCCCTGCACCCCCCAGTGCTATAGCCGCCAGCACAGCGGACGGCGTTGACCTTCCGTCAAAGCCCGGAACAGCCAAAAGAGGCACCGGCAGCTTGCGCTGCTGCCTGACAAGCATTAGTGCAACAAACACATATGAGAGCAGCATGATTGTATACTGCTGCTCAAGCAAAGCCTTCTCCATCAAAGGCTGCAGCTCATCAAAGGTCATATCCATACCTGAGGCAAGAGGGAGCAGCGTAACTATGACAACAATGACCTCAGCGACAAGCTGAGAAATAATGAACATGAAGAAATACTTGATTGCCTCTATATAACACAGGAGCTTTTCTTCCGGCTTCATAAGCACCTCTAAATCAACATAATATTACTATATTAGCATTATCTTGTGCAAATTTCAACTATTTGATATAATACACACAGCCGCGTACCGATACCTGCGTAGCATTATAGTCCTCTGCCCCGGCTGTCAGGTAAAGTGACCGCCGGTTTATTGTGGATATATATAACAAACGTATTTGAGGATAGTTTTATGACAAAAAAAGAAAAAGGTAAAATCGTCGTCGAAAGGCTCCGTGAGCTGTATCCCGACTCCTGCTCCTTAAACGCGGAAAAGGATTATGAGCTCTTGTTTGCCACAAGGCTTTCAGCCCAATGCACCGATGCCAGGGTAAACCTTGTGACAGAGGTTCTCTTTTCGCGCTACCCTACCCTTGAGTCACTAGCCGAGGCCGATGAAAACGACATAGCAGAAATCATCCGCCCCTGCGGGCTTTTCCGCACAAAAGCGCAGGACATCAAGCGCGCTTCGGTAATTTTGGTTGAAAAGCACGGCGGCAGGGTTCCCGATGACATGGAGGCGCTTTTAGCCCTTCCGGGGATAGGGCGCAAGACGGCCAATCTGGTTATGTCGGATTTTTACGGGCATCCCGCCATCGTCGCTGACACCCACTGTATGAGGATTTCAGGCAGGCTGGGGCTCTCCTCCGGCAAGGACCCGTATAAAGTGGAGATGGAATTATCAAAAATCATTGAGCCTGCAGAGCAGGCGTCCCTATGTCATCGTTTTGTCCACTTTGGCAGAGATATATGCACAGCGCGGGCGCCAAAATGTGACCGCTGCTCTCTTTTCGATTTATGCACAGGCAAAATAAAATAGCTTCTGCCCGCGCCGGAAATACTCCGGCGCTTTCATTTTTTTTGACCAAGCGGCATACTCATATTACAGGCAATGCTTTCAGCTCCGGCAGCACCTCGCCCTTATCAATATTCATGACGGCATATTTCCCCTGCCCCGCGCAGCCGCCATTGAGCAGCAGCACGCCTGCCTGGTATTCCAAGTGCTGCATATGGGTATGTCCGAATACCGCCACAGCGGCACCGCAGGCAAGAGCCTCGTTCAAAAGCACATCCAGTGTGCGTTTGACCTGAAGCCAGTGTCCGTGACAAAGGAGTATTTTAACCCCTCCCAGCTCAAGGACAAGTGAGCGCACATATGTGACGGTCAAATCACCATTTCCGCAGACGCTGTGTATTTGCGGCACATTCAAATCCTTTAGGTCACTCAATCCGTCACCTGCAAAAAGCAGCACATCCGGGCGTTCCAGCTCGGCTATACGCCTCAGCCCATCCCGGTTCCCGTGAGAATCGGAGCAAATACAAATCTTCATCATTTTCCTCCCGGTAACAAAACACATCAAGATACATATACTGGCTAATAAAAGCAAATGGAGGTCGATTATGCCGAACGAACTTGAAAATATGGCAAAAGCACTGATGTCTTCACCACAGGGGTATAAAATCATTAAGGGGCTGGATGCCTTCAGCGCCTCTGCACAGACACCTAACGGCAGGCAGCTTATCGCAATGCTGGGCGCAGCCGGCGGAGACGAACTGAAAAGGGCTGCCGAAATAGCTTCAAAGACCGATAAAGACCCGGCAAGAGTGCTGCTATCCAATCTGCTTGCCACAAAAGACGGCGCCGCACTGGTAGCAAAAATCATCGAGGTGTTAGGGGTATAAAATATGGCAAATACGGACGACACAACAACCGCAGCAAGCACCGCTGATATCGGAAAGGCACTTGGCTTGGCCGCCGAGATGCTCGCCGGTCAAAATACCTCTGTGCCGTCCACCGCAAACCAGCCTGCAGCATCCGCCGTTCCTTTTAAGCCAGAGCCGGCCACAAGCGATGACCTGGCAATGGTTCTTGCCACACTGCTTAGTTCAAAAGGCAGCGAGAGTGCGCCTGCCGCTAACCCGCAACCACAGGCAGCCCCCGCAGAAGGGGCGCAGAGCGGCCAGCTTTCCGGAATAATCGGCGCCCTGCCCGCCCTGATGCAGGCAATGCAGGGTAAAGGGGATTACATAGCAGCCGAGAAGGTCAATCTCATCAAGGCACTTAAGCCTTATATGTCCGATTCCCGCGGCGGCAGTATTGACAGGGCAAT
>JAVBSJ010000124.1:0-3197 GCA_031547105.1 Oscillospiraceae bacterium | reverse complement strand
ACAGGATTGACAGCAAGACGGGCGAGGTGGAGCTTTTGCTGACGCTGCAAAACTCCCCCGAAGCGATGGGAAGGCTGTTCACACTGCTGGCGGAGAAGGAAACAAAGTTTGCCGACCTTGAATATACAGACGGAGGCGCCCCGGGCATGGCCGTCCGCACGCTGACGATCACACTCCTGCTGGAAAGCGGCTACACCCCGGCTCAGGCCAGTGCGGATATTTCCGCTTTGGAGGGGGTTCTGGGTTTGCAGCAGGCGCAGCGCCATCAGTAAACAGAAACAATTTGTTTAATACAAAGGAGAAAAAAGTATGCGCGATCCCAACAAGGTTTATGTCAGGCTTCCCCTGGAAAGCGCCCCCAATGTCAGGGAGCTGGGCGGCTACGCCGGAATGGACGGGCGCCCCACCAGGTTTAAGCGCTTTTTGCGCTCCGGCACGCCGGAGTTTATAACCCAAAAGGAAGCCGATTTTCTAAAGGACTATGGCATCCGCCTTATAATCGACCTGCGCACCGATGAGGAGGCCGCAAGGGACGGGGGCATAATCACAAAGGGGGAGCAAATCAGGCGGGTGCAGAAGCCCTTTATTGCGGGGGATTTGTCGGCCAAAATGCCCGACATGGGCGCCATGGCCACAATGGGCAAGCTTTATTCTTATATACTGGACGGCAGCGGGCAGACTATTGCCGAGACACTGAGAGAGATCGCGCAGGAAAAGGGCGGAGTGCTTTACCACTGCACGGCGGGCAAGGACAGGACAGGGGTGCTTTCATACTTGCTGCTGGCTATTGCAGGGGTTTCCGATCTCGACATAATTGCCAACTATCAGATAACCGAAACGTACTTTATCCCCACCCTTAAGGAGCGGGGAAAGGACTTTGTCAATACACCCTCCTTTATGATGCGCTCAGAAGCCTCAAATATGGAGGAAACCATTGCCCATATCAATCAGAAGTACGGCGGGGCGCTGGGGTATCTGCACACAATAGGGGTTACTGACGGCGAAATTGCCGCTATCAGGGAGAGCTTCCTGGATTAAAATTAAAACGCCCGGAGATCAATCTCCGGGCGTTTGTGTTTTTTGGCTTATACGTTATGCTTGACCCTGTCATGCTCCTCCGCAGTCTTGGCGTCATTCCAGCGGTCCATGGTGCCCACCAGGTAGCCGGTGATGCGCCTGATGCGCTCAAAGGGAACGGGCACAAGGGTGTAATTGAGGTCGACATAGTCGCCGTCCACAGTGATGTCGAGGGTGTCGACCTTCTGCCCGTTTTTATCCTGAATATAGTCGATGTAAGCCTGAACTTCCTTTTCGCCCATTTGGGCGCCTTTAACGTTTATTGTCATTTGCAATTCCTCCGCCATATGTTGTGTCGTAATTCTATTATACACACAATATGTAGAAAAACAAGAGGGCGGGGCAAAAATTTTTGCGAAAAAGGCTTTGTTTACTTTTAGTACAAAACACGGTATGATGTGTCTAATGACCAATACAAAAAATAGTTAAACAGGAGAGGGAAAATGGACATTCAACAAATGAAAAAGCTGGCCTGTGAGGCCATCGACCGCAACTCAGATAAAATCAAGGCCGTTGCCGAAAGCATTTTTGCCGAGCCGGAGCTTGGCTATAAAGAGTTCAAAACAGCCGACAAGGTCAAAAAGGTTTTTGACGAGCTGGGCTTTGCCTACAAGGACGGGGTCGCCGTCACAGGCGTTGTCGCCACCGCCCCCGGCGGCGCCAGTAACGCCAAAATAGCCGTCATGGGTGAGCTTGATGCCGTTGTTGCCCCCGGCCACCGCTGTGCCGACCCTGCCACCGGCGCTGCCCACTCCTGCGGGCACCATGCCCAGATTGCCTCCATGCTGGGCGTTGCATACGGGCTTAAGGACAGCGGCATTTTAAGCGAGCTTGGCGGAGACGTCGCCCTGATGGCGGTGCCTTCCGAAGAGGGGGTCGAGCTGGAATACCGCAACGGCCTTATTCAGGAGGGTAAAATATCCTATCTCGGCGGCAAGCAGGAGTTTATCAAGCTGGGCGTCTTTGATGATATTGACGCCATGATCATGCAGCACACTATCGCCGGAGACAAGTGTACAGCAGGCGGCCCCGGCGGCATGGGCTTTGTCGCGAAAATAATCAGATACAAGGGGCAGGAAAGCCATGCGGCCTCCCCCCATTTCGGCATAAACGCCCTTAACGCCGCAAAGGTCGGCCTTGTTGCGGTGGACGCCGTGCGCGACACCTTCCGCGATGAGGACGGCATACGCTTCCACCCCATTATCACAAAGGGCGGCGCGCTGGTCAATGTGGTGCCCGCGCTTGTGCAGATTGAGACCTTTGTCCGCGGACGCAGTCTGGACGCTATCAAGAGCGCCTCCTTCAAGGTTGACCGCGCCCTTCGCGCAGGCGCCGACGCACTTGGCGCCCAGTGCGAGATATACAACATACCCGGCTATATGTTCTCTAACGAATGCCCGCCCCTTAAGGCGCTTGTTGACGCAAACCTTGAAACGCTTGTAGGGCGCGACCGCATCGTCCCCGGTATGGGCTTCACCACCGAGGCCAATGACGTTTCCAACCTGCTGCCCACCGTCCACGCCACCATCGGCGGCGCTATGGGCATCGCCCATTCTGAAACCTATGAGATCGAGGACCCCGATCTGGCATACATAGTGGCGGCAAAAATGCTGATCATGACGGTCATCGACCTGCTGGCTAACGGGGCCGAAAAGGCTGTTGAAATCAAGAAGGGCTTTGTCGCCCCTCTCACCAAGGAGCAGTATCTCAGCGAGCTGGAGAATTTGAAGGTGTAGCCTTATCTGTTTAGTATAAGTGAAGAAGCAGGGTATCCGATTTGGGTACCCTGCTTTACATATTGCTTAGTCAGGCTGTCCCTGCATTGCCGGAAAGCGTTTTTCTGTTGGCGCCGAGGCAAAAACAGAGTATAATAGCCGTATAACGGCTATTATACAGATTGGTTAAGCTATACCACTTTCGCACTTCGTGCTTGTGGCATAATAGCCGTATAACGGCTATTATACAGGTTGATTAAGCTATACCACTTTCGCACTTCGTGCTTGTGGCATAATAGCCGTATAACGGCTATTATACAGATTGATTAAGCTATACCACTTTCGCACTTCGTGCTTGTGGCATAATAGCCGTATAACGGCTATTATACAGATTGATTAAGCTAT
>JAVBSJ010000057.1:0-8760 GCA_031547105.1 Oscillospiraceae bacterium | reverse complement strand
TATCGACAAGGAAGCTGTCATGCAGGTCGCCCTTAACGGCGCCGGCACCCCTCTCTATGTCCAGACCCCCATGGTTTTGGCAGGACACTCATTAGAGAATGCCGCCAAGTATGACCCCGCTCTTGCAAAGCAGTACCTGACCGAGTCTGGCATCGATCCCGCTACAGTTTCCTTCAAGGTCATCTGCTCCGACGATACCAAGAAGAGAGCCGGCGAAGTTATCCAGGATAATCTTAAGACCAACCTGGGCATCAATATCGAGCTTGAGTCTATGGACCTTGCAACCTATCTGAGCAAGACTGCGGACGGCGAATATGAAGCTGCTATCGGCGGCTATACCGCGACAAATATGATGTCCTTTATCGAAGGCATTTGGACGACCAAGTCCATCGGCGGCTCCAACAAGACCAGACTGTCTGACCCCGAAGTGGACAGCATGTATGCTCTGGCCACCACACAGCTTGACGCCGCTGAGAGAAACAAGACACTGGAAGCCTGCTCGGCCCATATCAACAACAACTACGGCCAGGTTCCCACCTACGGCGCAGACGTTGTCAGGGCTTACAACTCTAAGCTGATGGGCATAAAGGTTTCCGCATCCAATACACTTTACTGGCAGTATGTTTCCTGGGCTGAATAATTCTTTATAAGCAATTTGATATGTTTGCAGGGCAGCCTACGGGCTGCCCTGCAAGTTTTTACGGGCAGTGAGGGGAACAGGCAGGGGAAATACTGCTTCATGACAGGGTAAAAGATATAATTGTTAGCACAATGTAACAAGAAACAGCAAATATTTTCGTTAAAATAGTATAAAGTCGTTAAAAATAGTCAAAAATATCGGGCAGATTGCCCAAATTGCAGCAACACCGCTTGAATCTTTATTAAAATTAGTTTACAATTGAGCCAATGAAATCCAGTATCACTTTAGGGTTTCTGACAGCTTTTGATTTTAGCCGGAGCGATTCGGTTGAAAAATATATTTTGAGGTGACTTTAAGAATGAAGAAAACAGCTTTTAAACTTCTGTCTCTGACACTGGTGTGCCTGTTTGCATTCTCCACACTGGCCGCTTGCGGCGGAACACCAACTCCTCCCGCACCCCCTGTCAAGGACAGCGTTGTCGTTGCTACCGCTAACGAGCCCCCCACAATGCACCCCTATGACCATAACGCGGTTGCAGGCGGCTACATGAACATTCTCACATTCGACACACTGTTCCGCACAAACGTCGAGACTCTCGAGCCCGAGCCATCCTTGGCTACAGGCTATGAGATCGTCACCGACAAAGAGTGGAAAATCACTATCAGAGAAGGCGTCAAGTTCCATGACGGCACCGATCTGACAGCTGAGGACGTCAAGGCTTCTCTGGAATATCAGAGACAGTACCCCTCCTACACAAGCACATACAACAACTTCTGGGAGAGCGTTGAAGTTGTTGATGCGCACACAATCCTGATCACCACCAAGGAAGTTTATGCCAAGACCCTGTATGACCTGGTCAGCTGCAAGGTCGTGCCGAAGGCTCTTATCGATTCCGGCAACAACTTCAAGGATAACCCCATCGGCTCCGGCCCCTATAAGTTCGTCAAGTGGAACCTGGGCGAGAGCATCGTATTCGAAGCTTTTGACGGATACTGGGGCGGCACACCCAAAATCAAGAACCTGACCTACAAAATCATCCCCGAAGGCTCCTCCAGAACTATCGGCCTTGAAGCCGGCGAAATCGACTTCATCGTTGAAGTTGAGACCAACGACATCCAGAGAATCAAGGACAATGCCAACCTGACACTGCTTCAGAAGACAGGCACATCCTTCAACTTCATGATGGTCAACACCGAGAAGGCTCCTTTTGATAACCTGCTGTTCAGAAAAGCTCTGAACTTCGCAATCGACAAGGAATCGGTCATGCAGGTCGCCCTTAACGGCGCCGGCTCCGGCATCTATGTCCAGACACCTTCCGTGCTTGCCGGCTCCTCCACCGAGAATGCTGCCGAGTACAATCCCGAGCTTGCCAAGCAGTACCTGACCGAGTCGGGCATCGATCCCGCTACAGTTTCCTTCAAGGTCATCTGCTCCGACGATACCAAGAAGAGAGCCGGCGAAGTTATCCAGGACGCTCTTAAGACCAACCTGGGCATCAATATCGAGCTTGAGTCCATGGACCTTGCAACCTACCTGAGCAAGACAGCTGACGGCGACTACGAAGCTGCTATCGGCGGATACACATCCACCAACATGATGTCCTTCATCGAAGGCGTTTGGACAACAAAGTCCATCGGCGGCTCCAACAAGACCAGACTGTCTGACACCAGAGTTGACGATCTGTACTACCTGGCTACAACCCAGCTGGATGCCGAAGAGAGAAATAAGACACTTGAAGAGTGCTCCGCTATCATCAACGGCAACTACGGCCAGGTTCCCACCTACGGCGCTGACATCGTCAGGGCTTACAACTCCAAGCTGCAGGGCATCAATGTTTCCGCTGCCAACACACTGTACTGGCAGTATGCCTACTGGGCTGAATAAGCAACAGGCTTAATTAAACCAAATAGCTAAAAAGCAGGGCGGCCTAAGGGCTGCCCTGCTTTTATAGTTATAGTGTGGCAGTTCTCCACAGCCCTCCGCGCCCGGTTGTTTTGTGACAGCGGACGCAGACGCATGTATAACAAAGCACGGCACGATGGAAGGGCTGCCCTGCTTTTATAGCTATAATAGGGCAGTTCTCCGCAGCTCCGCCTGCGCCCGGTTGTTTTGTGACAGCGGACGCAGCCTGCCTATATAAAAAAGCACGGCCTGATGGAAATCAGGCCGTGCTTATCGTTAGGCAAGGGGTAAAAGGCTTAAATCAAAATCATGTTGTAGGCGAGGAAGAGCGTAAGGGCGCCCGCCATCAGTATAGGAAGCATACGTAAATGGTCCTTATATATTTCGCTGTTTGAACAGCCGACATACTTGCAGGAAAGAAGCTGGCACAGATGGAAGGGGGAGTAATAATACCCGAGGAAGCTGCAGCAGAGTATATAAAACGCGTAGACCGTTTTTGCCATAATGCTGACCGGGAGCAGCGCCACAAGGGGCAGCAGGATGCCAAGCGGCACCATGCTCAGGCCTGTGACAATTCCGAAGGTGACGGCAACGATAGGCACTATAATAAGAATGCCCATAATGGAATCGCCCTGGAATATGGTTGAAACACTGCCGATAACGGCGTCAAGCTGCTGGATGATGTTCTGTAGGAAGTACACGCCGCTGAGCATTATTACGTTGGATATGCTGATGCCCTTAACGGCGGTCTGCACATACTGGCTCTTGTCCTTGCCGATTAGGAAGAAGGTCAGCAAAATGCAGCAGAATACCGAAATGTACATTTCAAGCCCGAACAGGGCATTAAAGACCAGAACCATGTAAACAGGTGAGAGATACACTATCGCGTCAATGACGGCGCGGCGTATGTCCTTGGCATTTCCGCTGCGCTCGGCCTTGACGTTGGGAGCGCTGGCCACATACATAAAATACGAGCCGATCAAAAGCACGGCGACAAAGCCAAGGTTAAGGCCGATGAGAGTGTAAATGTTGAGCCCGGGAATCATGGTTCCCATCATAAGCAGCGTCGTGTTATAGGGCAGCACAAACATGGAAAAGTGGCGGAAGTACAAATTGACGGAGGCCTTACGGGGGGCCGACATGCCCAGGTCGGTGCCGAGGGAATCGACAAACGGGATAGATAAATAGGCGCCGCCTGCCACAGGCAAAAGCCCCATTATTGCCGGCAGCAGCATAATGAGGACTTTTTTGCTCGGTATAAGCTGCTCCAGCGCGCCTACGATTTTCTCCAGAATGCCGTATTTCTTCATTATCGCGCCAAGCACGCCGATTTCCACAACGATGACCATTGTTTTAACGGTTGAGGGTGTGGTGAAAACCTTTGTCAGCGCGCCCAAAAGCTGTGACATGGACAGACCGCCGAGAAGGGCTATCAAAGCGCCGGTGAAAAGCAGTGCCGGACCCAGCTCCAGCTTCATTTTGGTCAGCTTGGGAAAGTACTTCAGCAGTAGCGGCAAAAAGCAAAAAGCAATTGCCAGCCCAATAAATTGTCTCATCGGTGTACCTCGGTTATGTAAAATATTTATGAATAACATTATAGAGCAAATTACCCCATAACACAAGGCAAAAGTTAGCCGGAAGCAACATAATTTTGCCCTTTCCTTTTTCTCAGAATATGCTAAACTGATTATAGTTAAGCAATTAAACTTAGGAGGAAAATGTAATGTTCAATTTTGACAAAGCCCCCTCCCGTTATGGGACAAACTCTGTCAAGTGGGATCAAAATACCGATAAAGAGCTGCTGCCGATGTGGATAGCCGACATGGAGTTTCCTGTGCCGCCCTCAATTACGGAGGAGCTTCAGAAAAAGGTCAATCACGGGATTTATGGCTATACATTTCTCTCAGACCGCTATTATGACGCCGTAACTTACTGGATGAAATCCCGGCACGGCTGGGCGGTAGAAAAAGAACATATTGTGTATTGCGAAAATGTTGTGGTGGCGCTTATTATGGCAGTGCGCGCCATATGCAAGCCGGGCGATGATATTTTGTGTGAGCGCCCTGTATACGGCCCCTTTTACTCCGTCATAAAGGATAACGGCTGCAACATGATTGAGACCAACCTTCAGGACGACAGCGGCTATTACACCTTCGATTTTGAGGATTTTGAGAAAAAGATTACTCCTAAAACCACCGCCTTTATGCTATGCTCTCCCCATAACCCCTCCGGCCGTGTGTGGAGCAGGGAGGAGCTGCTTAAGATCGCAGAAATTTGCCAAAGGCACAATGTAAAGGTTATTTGCGATGAAATACATGCCGACTTTATTTTAGAGGGAAAGCACACCGTCTTTGCCGGGCTCAATGAATGGACGGAGATGAACACAATTACCTGCACTGCCCCTTCAAAAACCTTTAACCTCGCCGCTGTCAGGGTGGCAAATATGATCGTCAAGAACCCGGAAATCAAGGAAAAGCTGGAGCTTGAACTGAAAAACGCACATATGGGGGCAAACTGCTTTGTGGAGCCCTGCCTTGTTGGCGCCTATATGGGCGGGGCGCCATGGCTGGAGGAGCTGCTCGCGTACATCAAGAAAAACCGGGATTATATGGTGTCCTTTATCAAGGAAAGGGTGCCGGAGCTTAAGGCCTGGTCGATGGAGGGGACATATCTCCTGTGGCTAAACTGCGAGGCTCTCAACATGGACGGCGATCAGCTCAAGGAGTTTTTTGAGAAGGAGTGCAGAATACAGCTGACAGGAGGCGCATTTTTCGGCGCGGACTGGTACGCGTGGGAGCGGGTCAACCTGGCCTGTCCCATGGACATGGTGATTGACGCCTGCAGCCGTATCGAAACAGGCATGAAGGCCTGGAGAAGCAGACAATAGCGGCTGTTTATCCGGATGTGTCTACGGGTTTTAGGTGCCGTATGTCAGAGAGGAAATAATGGAATACCGCAAAATTGATATGGCGGAGCTTGGACTGCCGCTGTTCAGCCGCTTTATCCGCAGGCAGGTGGTAACAAAATGCTGGCGTAAAATAGACGGGGAATGGGTCATAAAGGATATAAGCTTTATTGATGACGCAAAGCCTGATGAATATGGGCATTTAGTCAAGCACCTTAAAACCACCCTGTCCACAGGGGGCACTGTTTTTGGCGCCTTTGAAGATGGAGGGCTGAAGGGCTTTGCCTCGGTAGAGGGCAAGCCTATTGGAAGCCGCGGTCAATATCTTGATCTCAGCTGTATGCATGTATCGCAGGATATGCGGGGCAGGGGAATAGGCAAACGCCTCTTTACCCTTGCCGCCGCTTGGGCGGGAGAGCATGGGGCGGAAAAGCTGTACATCTCGGCGCATTCGGCGGTGGAAACTCAGGCGTTTTATAAAGCAATGGGCTGCGTGGAAGCGGAGGAGTACAGCGCCGCTCATGTGGAGAAGGAGCCGGCTGACTGCCAGCTTGAGCTTGTTTTATAGACAGCCATGGCTCTGCATATATCATTTATATGAGCGCGATTGTCAAAAAAGAGACCCGCTATGGGTCTCTTTTTTAAGCCATGGTACTGCTTTTCGCTGCAAGCAAAGGCGCCGATTTCCTTATTTTGTCATTAGCGTAAGAGATGGGTGCAGCATAAAGGATATACAAAATGCCGGACGCTTTTTCTTGACGGCGTTATCGGCAGATGGTAAGCTGAAATTATACAAAGTCGCAATTAATCATGGAGAAAGGATGATAGTATGAGAGTATTTGAGCTTATCGGGCCAATTATGTTCGGACCGTCGTCATCCCATACCGCAGGCGCCTGCCGCCTGTCCCGCGCCATGTGGCAAATTGCGGGATGCGGCATTGTGGAGGCCTCCTTGGACCTTCACGGCTCCTTCCGTGTCAAGGAGGGGGCAAATGTCAACAAGGCGCTGGTGGCAGGGCTTATGGGTTACGACACAGATGACGACCGCATCAATCACAGCCATGCAGACATGGAGAAAAGCGGCATTAAGTTTACTTATCAGAACACCGTGCTGGATGGGGCGCACAACAATACCGTTCGCTACCACATTAAGGGCAGGGATTTTGGCTTTACGGCTACAGGCGCGTCGATCGGGGGCGGCATGATTGAGGTAACCGACATAGGCGGTGCGAAATGCTCCGTCACCGGGGATTATTCCACCCTGCTGATTTTCTGTAAGGACGCGAAGGCGCTTGTCGGGGAGGCCGATGCCTTGGCCGCGGCAAATATCGGCGCGCACACAATTGAAACCGCTGTAAGCGATGACGGGAAAACGCAGATAGTGCTGATAAAAACGGCACAGCCGCTGACCGATGATGCCGTTAAAAAGGCAGGGGAGCTTGGCGGCGCAATATTCGCTTCACGTCATCTGCGCTTTGAGTAGGGAGGAAAGCATATGCCGAATTATTATAAAATATCCGATGTTATTGAGCCTGCCAAGACCCGCGGCCTGTCCGTCGGGCGCTCCGTGCTGATTGACGAGTGCGAGGAATCGGTGCTGGCGCAGGAGATAGTCTTTGAAAAAATGAAGAAGCAGCTCCAGGTCATGCGGCAGGCTTCTATAGATGCCTCCGGGCCGGAGGTGGACGGGCCGCTATTTCATGCCGATGCCTACAAAATACTCAAGGGGCTTGAAAACGGCATTATGCCCAATGACCTGACGGGGCGCGCAATACAAAAGGCCATTGCGGTAAACGGCTGGAACAGCCTTTCCGGCAAGGTGGTGGCGACGCCGACGGGCGGCTCCTGCGGCATACTTCCGGGCGTTATGCTGTCGGCGCAGGAGGAATGGGGCTACAGCGACGATGAGATTGTCTACGCCATGTTTGCCGCCGCCGGGATGGGCATTCCCATTGCTTTTAACGGCACTCTTTCCGGGTCGGTAGGCGGATGCCAGGCCGAGTGCGGCTCGGCCGCCGCCATGGCTGCGGCAGGGCTTGCCGACCTGAGGGGAGGCACGCCCGATCAGGTTGCCGACGCCTTCGCCATCGCCTGCAAGGCCAGTATGGGTCTTATCTGCGACCCCCTCGGCACAGTTTCCTGCCCTTGCGTCAAGCGCAACGGCATGTATGCCGCTGTTGCCATTTCTGCAGCGACCATAGCGCTTTGCGGCGTGCCTTCACTTGTGCCGCCCGATGAAATGCTCATGGCCTTCTGTGAGGTAAGCCTGGATGTAGCCAAGAAGTTTAATAAGGTTGAATACCCTGTGGGCATACAGAAGACCCCCTTTGCAAAGAGCCTTGACCCGAAAATATTCTCCCATTAACACACAGGAGCGTGCCATGGTTTATGAGGAAATGCCCCAGGCTTGCTGCTTTACCGGTCACCGCATCCTGCCTGCCGGACAAAAGGAACAAATCATGGCGCGCCTTGCAGGTGAAATAGAAAGACTATACGCTTGTGGCGTGACGGATTTTTACTCGGGCGGCGCCCTTGGCTTTGACACCCTTGCGGCACAGGCGGTGCTTGGCCTTAAGGATCGCTTGCCCGGGGTAAGGCTGCATTTGATATTGCCCTGCAAAAACCAGCACGCCCGCTGGCGGCACAGTGAGCAGGACGCGTATACGGCGGTTTTGTCAAGCGCCGACAGTGTGAAATATATATCGGAAGAGTATTTCGAAGGCTGTATGCACCTGCGCAACCGCGCGCTTGTGGATAAAAGCCGGTACTGTGTCTGCTGGCTGTCACACAGCCGCGGCGGCACGGCCTATACCGTGAGGCAGGCTTACGACAGCGGCCTTGAAATAATCAACCTGTATATGGCGGAGGGGTAAGCATATGGAGGTCAGAATAAAGGGCATTTACCGCCATTTTAAAGGGGACCTGTATTTGCTGGAGGATATAGCCATCCACAGTGAAACGGGCGAAAAAATGGTAATATACCGCAAGCTGTACGGCGACTGCGGCTTGTATGTCCGCCCTTATGATATGTTCTGCCAGCGGGTAGATAAAGCCAAATACCCGGAGGCTCAGCAGGAATACCGCTTTGAGCTGCAGGAGGTCAAGAGCAAAGCAGGTCACTAAAGAACAACGCATTTTAGCTTACGCAGTAAAGGCCGCGCACATATAAAGTGAAGTGGTATAAAGATAGGAGACACGAAAAGCCGTGTCTCCTATCTTTTGTTGTATACTGAAAAAGAGGTGAAAAAAATGCGTAAAGAATACACATTTCATAGTCAGGCAGAGAAGCTTGGAATCGTAAAGCGGTATTTG
>JAVBSJ010000067.1:0-3505 GCA_031547105.1 Oscillospiraceae bacterium | reverse complement strand
TGCGAGCATTATGGTCAGTTCCCTAGAAACCGGTGCGGAACAAAGGCATCCGGTTCATATCAGTGCCGTGTCGGAGGGGGCGCCGGAGCTTCAAAGTGTATTGCCGGGCTCGGGTATTATGCTATATGCACCTATGTCCATGGAAGGCTTTTTTGCGCCAATAGAGCAGAGAGGGCAGATGATTTTGTGTTTTGATGCGGCAAATCCTGTGAAAACAGAGGAAAATATGACAGCCCTGTTAAAGGGGATGGGAATATACACGACCTCCTATTATATAGAGAATGTAGCGGCTGAGCTTGATACCATACGCGGCTTGCTGCTGGTCATCAACGTGTTTACCTATGGCTTTGTAGCGTTGATTTCCCTGATAACCATTGCCAATGTTTTCAATACAATTTCCACAAATATCAGCCTGCGCAGGAGGGAGTTTGCAATGCTGCGCTCCATCGGGATGACAGACGGCGGCTTCTACCGCATGATGAACTACGAATGCCTCTTTTACGGCCTTAAGGCGCTGCTGTATGGCCTTCCCGCATCCGTGGGAGTTACCGTCCTTATATACTGCGGCATGACCGGCGGCGTTGATATGCCCTTCACTCTTCCCTGGGGAAGTATCTGCACGGCGGTGCTGAGCGTGTTTTTAGTGGTGTTTATAACCATGCTTTACTCCATTGAAAAAGTCAAGAAGGAAAACACGGTTGACGCGCTTAAGAGTGAAATATTCTAGGGAACAAAAAAAGTCCTTATTGCCATTGGCAATAAGGACTTTTGATATTAGCCGAGAAGACGGCGGTAATGCTGGGGGGTCATGCCCATGTGCTTTTTAAACATGGCAAAAAAGTACTTTTCATCATTGAAGCCGACCGAAAGGGCAACCTCGTAGATCTTGAACTGTGGATTTTTCAGCAGGACGCAGGCGGCCGCAATGCGAATCTTGCATATGTAGTGATTGAGATTGACCCCTGTCTCCTGCTTGAAAAGAGTGCTGAGATAGCTTGGCGTAACATGCACGGCAAAAGCGATGCTGACCAGCCCTATATCCTTCTTGTAGTTCTCTCTTATATATGTAATCGACTCTTTAACTATCAGGCTGTAGGTGCTTTTCCTTTCAAACAGCTGTGCAACCTCTTCAGCCAAAACCCGGATCTCATCACATAGCTCGTTTACGCTGTTCAACTGCTGCATCCGCGAGAAGCGTTCCATATCTGCGCCAAAGACCGTGCTGCCGTCGATATTGTTGACCTTGACAAGGTCGTACAGGGAAAACCACAGCGAAAATGTTACGCTCACAACGGCTTGCGGGTGAATGGCGATTTTTTGCAGTTCATCGAGGAAACCCTCCAGCCCCTTGTCAAGCATGCTCCGGTCACCTGTGCGAATGCCTTTCAGAATAAGCGACTGCTGATCGTAAGGGTAGCGCCAGGGCATGGACAAAAGCGGCTCAATGTCCCTGTAAAAAAATCCGGAACCGACTCCGTAGGCGAAGCTGGCTTCAAGGGCGGTTTTTGCCTGCCGGTAAGCCTCCGGCCATTGCTCGGGGGAGGAGCTGGAGTTGCTCATTCCCATGGATATGATGCTTTCTCTGGAAGCCTCCAGCTGGGTTTTTATCGACATGACTGCGGAGTGCATCTTCTTGCGCAGCAGTTCCTCATCTGCCGATATTTCCAATATTGTAATGATATACTCGGCATGGAGAAAGGTTTCAGACTGCCCGATTGTAGACATTTGATGGTTTACAACCTCAAGCGCCTTTGAGGAAAAGGGTCTGCCGGAGGCACGATCCTTGAAATCGCGCCGCAGCGCGACTATGGCCACCTGGCGGCATCCAAGGGTTATGTCGTACTCTTCAAACAGCTCTTTCCAAGCTACCGGCTTTCCTTCTATAAGATCGCCAAGCAGCTTGGCGACGACATAGGGCTTGCCGCGGTCAAGGCGGCTTTGCATACCGCTGAAGCGCTCCCGTATGCTGTGCCGGGCCAGGATGATATGACGTGCCTTTTCCAGGGCGCTTCGCAGATCGGAAATGAGATAGGGCTTTGGCAGAAAATCAAGCGTCCCCAATTGCATGGCCTGCTTGGCATAAGAAAACTGGTCGTGGCCGGAAAGGACGATGACGGCAGGGGGGTCGGGCAGCTCGTTTATAAGCTGCAGAGCCTCAAGTCCGTTCATTTCCGGCATAAGAATGTCCATTAGAATAAGGTCAGGGGACAGCTGTTTTGTCAGCTCCACCGCCTGTCTGCCGTTTGCGGCCTCACCGCAGAGTTCAAAGCCGCTTTCCGCCCAATTTATGGACCCTTTCAGACCTCTTCTTATATCAGGGTCGTCTTCGGCAATTAGCAGGCGTAGCATAATGGTGTCCCCTTTCATATTCTTCTAAAAAAATAACAACCCGGTGCAATAATATGCTGTTATTCCGGCAAATGTTATTCTAGCAAGGCGTTTTTGCCTTGTCAAAGGGCTTAAATGAACAACATTAAATTACCTACTAAATAGCAAAATCAATTACTGAATGCTGATCATAAGAGCTTGTTTCATTTTTGAACAAATGTAAATAGTTTAGGAAATCGAAAAATATCGGCTGTTGCAGCAATAAGACTTATGATTGTAAACAAAACATCCGGAGCACCATAGACGCTTGCTGCCGCGGGCACTGGGATGGAGATACGGCGTGCCCGTTTCGGCAGGACAAGGGTCAGCTAAAGGGGGCAGCAGGCCGCACACCGGTCAGACAAGGCGGAGGCAATTGCCCGTAAAAGACTTTCTTTGTCAAAGGGCTTGGGCAGCACGCCGCTGAACAAACCCTGTATTTTAAGTGCCGCAGAAAATCCGCCGCTCATAGCGATGATGGGAATATCCTTGCAGCGGGGAAGGCCGCTTTCCCGGATCAAGCGGGCGCTTTCCACCCCGCCCATAACCGGCATTTCAAAGTCCATTAAGATCAGGTCAAACCGCAAGGGTTCGGCGGAAAACGCCTCCAGGCATTTTGCACCGTTTTCCACATAGCAGCACGATGCGCCGGTCTTTTCCAGCATGACAGCAATTACAGGCCATAAGGGGGCATTGTCTTCTGCCATAAGGATGGTTAGGCCGCCAAAATCGGGCAGCTCGGGCGGCGCGGCTATGAAAAATATACTTGCCTCCGAGGGCTGACTGTTTCTTGTGAAAAAGGCGCGCAGCTTTTCTTTCAAACAAACCACCTCATATCAGCGATTAAGCGGTGAAAAGGCAATATAAACACTCAGCTCGTTATTGCAGTGGGACATATGATAAGAACAGTTCTTGTGCTTGCCGGCTATTGTGCGGGCAACCCCGATGGCGGAGGCTATGTTTTTATCCGTAAAGACCCTGTCCCTGGGATATAAGGGTGTGGTGCCCGAAATAACCATAAGGGTTTTGCCATCGGATGTGTTTTCAATAGTTACCGCAACACGCTTGCCTGATGAAAGCTGCGCCGTTTGTATGGCACAGTCAAGCAAGCTGCCGATTATGCGGCACAAGTCCGCTT
>JAVBSJ010000154.1:0-11019 GCA_031547105.1 Oscillospiraceae bacterium | reverse complement strand
GGCAGGCTTTAAAGCCTGCCCGGGGTTAGCGTGCGCTGTTAAAACTACCGAACCCGGATGGACATACCGTCATAGGCCTTGACCTGCCCGACGACACGCGCCAGGTCGCCGCCGTCCTCCAAACGCCTGATAAGCTCGCAAGCCTTGCTTTCGGGCAGGGAAATCAGCAGCCCTCCGGCTGTCTGAGGGTCGTACAGCAAATCCTGCAGCTCCAGCGGAATGGCGCTGTCAAGCGTCACCTTGCCCTCAAGATAGGACATGTTGTTGTATGCCCCCTCGGGCACAAGACCCTCCCTTGCCATTTGCAGGGCATAGGGGACAACGGGGATGTCGTTTGAATAAAGCTCAATGGTTTTTTTGCTGCCGCTTGCCATTTCATAGGCGTGACCCAGCAGACCGAAGCCGGTTATATCGGTGCAGGCGTTGGCGCCGACAGGAGTGATAGCCTGCTGGGCGTATTTGTTCAGGCGGGTCATCATGCCGCACATGGCTTTATAATGCTCCTCCGGCAGCAGGCCGCCGATATAGGCGGTGGAAAGCACCCCTGTGCCCAGGGCCTTTGTCAGTATCAGCAGGTCGCCCTCCTTAGCCGTTGAATTGGCAAGAATATCCTTCGGATGGGCGTAGCCCGTGACACACAGGCCGTATTTCGGCACATCGTCCTCAATGGTGTGGCCGCCTGCGATTATGCCGCCGGCCTCCTGCACCTTGCTGTAGCCCCCCTGCAAAATCTGCTCCATAACCGAAAGCTCAAGGCAGGAGGGGAAGCAGATAAGATTCATGGCAAGCTTAACCTCGCCCCCCATTGCGTAAACATCCGAAAGGGCGTTAGCGGCGGCAATTTGGCCGAAAATATAGGGGTCGTCCACTATGGGCGGGAAGAAATCCACCGTCTGGACCATGGCAAGCTGGTCATTTATTTTGTAAACGGCGGCGTCGTCGCTGGTGTCAAACCCCACAATAAGGTTGGGGTCATAGAACTTGGGCAGCTTTGAAAGGACATTTCCAAGGGCACCCGGCCCTATTTTGGAGCCTCAGCCCCCCGTCTTTGCCAGCTGTGTAAGTCTGATATTCTCTTTCATTACAGCCCCTCCCTTCGGTTGATTTTTATCGATAATATTTTACTTCAGAACCTCAAAAATAGCAATAGGAGGCACAAAATGCACCTTAAGCAGCTGGAGATTTTCGTAAACGTCGTCAAGTACCGCAGCTTTTCCCGGGCGGCAGAGACCCTTTATATGTCGCAGCCCACCGTCAGCGCCCATATAAGCGCCCTTGAGGACGCCATGGGGACAAAGCTTATAGCCCGCTCTACAAAGGAGGTTTTGCCCACAAAGGCGGGGAAAATCCTCTACCAGTACGCCCTTGAAATACTCAATCTGACCGATTTGGCACGCATTGAGGTAAAAAGCTACTCCACGCAAATAAAGGGAGAGCTGGAAATAGCCGCCTCCACCGTGCCGTCGCAATACCTGCTGCCCCGGGCGCTTTTTACCCTGTGTGAAAAATACCCGGAGGTCATGTTTTCCATAAAGCAGTATGACAGCGTGGAGGTTGTGCAGAAAATCGTCGACATGGAGGCCGAGCTGGGCATAACCGGTGCCATATACGAAAACAGCGGCTGCGTTTTTGAGCATCTGGCAAGTGACCGCATGGTCATCATCACCCCCGGCACGGAAAAATACCGCGCCATGAAGGGTGTCATAACGGCGCAGGACATACTGTCAGCCCCCTTTGTGGGCAGGGAGCAGGGCTCCGGCACACGCAAGGAGGCGGAAAGCTTCCTCCGCGCCATCGGGGTTGAGCCGGACGGGCTTAAATGCCCCGTGCGCCTGCAAAGCACCGAAAGCGTCGTGCAGGCCGTCAAAAACGACATCGGAATCTCGGTGGTTTCCCGGCTTGCCTGCGAGGATGTTGAGGCCTCCGGCGGGGTGCTGGTGTTTGACTACCCGGGCAGTGACCTTGACCGCAGCTTTTATCTGATTTACCGCAAAAACTGGCCCCTCTCCCCGGCTGCCGAAGCGGTGGCGAAGGAGCTTAAGGCGTTTTTCGGGAGAAAATAGGGAGAAACGGCATAAAGCATAACCCCGGGAACAGACCGATGTCTGTTCCCGGGGTTGTTTTTCGCATTCACCCGTGGCGCGCTACTTGCTTTCGGCTTTATCCTCAACAATGTGCACATTGACGTGGTTGTAGCTCATATGCACCCCGAACTTCTTAAAGCTGGCGCCGATGCTTTTGTTGATTTCAAACTGCACATCCCAGAAGATCTCATTTGGCGCCCACGCTCTGAGGGAATACTGGATGGCGCTTGCCTGATATTCAAGCAGTACGGCGACGGGGGCGGGGTCGGCCAGGACACCCTCCACATGGGCGGCATCCCTCAGGGCGGCCAGCACATCCCCCGGGCGGTCGTCATAGGAGGCACATACCTTGACCTCAATGCGCCGCTTTGAGGCGGCGGTGTAGTTGACAATCTTGCCCTTGGTTATGCTGGAGTTGGGGACAAGCACAACCTTGTTGTCCACCGTCCGAAGCTGGGTGTAGAAAACCCCCACGTCGCGCACGGTGCCCTCCTGCCCGCCGGCCTCCACAAAATCACCCGCCTTGAAGGGATGAAGGGATAAAAGCATGGCTCCGCTCGTCATATTGCTTAAGGAATCCTGCAGCGCCAGGGAGACGGCAAGACCCGCCACGCTGAACAGCGCCACCAGGGAGCTTGTGCTGATGCCCACGGCGTCACAGACGATAATGGCGGTGATGATCCATAAAACACCTGTGCCAACTTTTTGTATAAAGGATTTGAAGCCCTTGTCAATCTTCGCCCGCTCCATGGTTTTGGCGCTTATGTGCAAAATAATTTTTTGCGCCAGCAGGCAGACGAGAAAAATCACAAGCCCGGTAAAAACGGTGCCGACGGTAAAGCCGTCAATTATGGTCGTCGCCATAAGCTTGTTGTAAAAATCCATAATAATCACTCCGATAAAAGCAAAAATAATCAGATATATTGTAGCACGGGCAGAAAAAATGTGCAAAAAAAGATAATGTCTTTTAGCAGCAAGGCAAATGCCGTCCCTGACCTGCGCTTGAAGCAACAGAAGCCCCCGCTTTGCGGACAATTTGCAAAGAAAAGCCCGGATTTGCACTTTATAAGCCCTATGCACTGCCGCCGCTTGCAGAAAGTGCAGTTTTTTCGCTTGTTTTTAAACGTGAATATTTCAGCGCAAGGGGCGGAAAATATCCTTGAGGTGATTTTTTTGAAGCTGGATAAAAAGGAATATGAGAAGCTGTATAAAGGCATTTCGCCGCCGAGCCCCAGCTACCGCAACATACCGATGGCCTTTCTGGTAGGCGGTGGGCTTTGTGCGCTGGCGCAGGGGTTTTTCAATCTCTACACCAAATGGGGGCTCAGCGAGAAGGATGTGCCCACCGCCGTATCTATGACGGTGGTGTTTATCGGTGTCGCCCTGACCGCCGCCGGTATTTTTGACAATATCGCAAGAAGGGCGGGGGCGGGGACGCTGGTGCCCATAACCGGCTTTGCAAACTCTATAGCCGCTCCCGCCCTTGAGTTTAAGAGCGAGGGCTTTATCATGGGCACCTGCGTCAAGATGTTCTCCATCGCGGGGCCGGTGCTTGTGTTCGGCATTTCCGCCTCGGTCATTTACGGGCTGATTTTGTATGCGCTGGGGGTGGCGGCATGATTAAAAAAGGGGACACCTATTTTTTCGCAAATCCCGTGCGCATCAGCGCCTATGCCTCCTGCGTGGGTAAAAAGGAGGGGGAAGGCCCTCTGCGCAGCGGCTTTGACGTCATAGGCGAGGAGGACCGCTTCGGGCAGAAAACCTGGGAGCAGGCCGAGTGCCACATGGTGCAGACGGCCTGTGAGGCCGCCCTGGGCAAAGCCAATATAACGGCCAACGATGTGGGTATTTTGCTGGGCGGCGACCTTTTGAACCAGTGCGTTTCCACCAGCTTTGCCGTCAGGGAGCTTAAAACACAGTTTTTCGGGCTGTACGGCGCATGCTCCACCATGGCGGAAAGCATGCTGCTGGGCTCGGTGCTTGTGGGGGCGGGGCTTGAGAACAACACAATTTGCACTGCCTCCTCCCACTTTTGCACGGCGGAGCGGCAGTACCGCTATCCGCTGGAAGACGGCGGGCAGCGTACACCCACCGCCCAGTGGACGGCTACGGCCTCCGGCGCCGTTATCCTCAACAAGGACATCGGCAAGGTGCAGATAACCAAGGCGACGCCCGGCAGGGTTTTTGACCCCGGCGTGACAGACGCCGCCAACATGGGGGCGGCAATGGCGCAGTCGGCCTACGAGACCCTTTCGCGGCACTTTAAGGACACGGGGGACAAGCCGGAGGATTATGACCTTATAGTGACCGGCGACCTGGCCGCCGTGGGGCGGGACATCGTGCTTGAGCTTTTCAAGCGGGACGGGGTCGATATGAAGGCCAATTACGACGATTGCGGGCTTATGCTGTTTTCGGGCAACCAGGATGTTCACGCCGGCGCCTCGGGCTGCGGCTGCTCCGCCGCCGTTTTATGCGCCTATATCCTGCCACAGATGGAAAAGGGACTTTTCAAGAAGGTGCTGTTCTGCGGCACAGGCGCGCTGCTGAGCCCGCTGACCACGAATCAGGGGGAAAGCATCCCCGGCATATGCCACGCCGTTTGTTTGGAGGGAAGATAATGGATTATCTTAAGGCTTTTCTGGTGGGCGGCCTTATTTGCGCCATCAGTCAGATTATTATAGACCGCACAAAGCTGACGCCTGCCCGTATGCTGACGTCTTATGTGGTGCTGGGCGTTATTCTGACCGGCGTAGGGCTTTACAAGCCGGTGGTTGAATGGGCAGGCTGCGGGGCGACACTGCCCCTTTTGGGCTTTGGCTACGCCATGGCTAACGGCGTTAAGCAGGCGGTGGGGCAGTACGGCATAATCGGCGCCTTTACCGGAGGGATAACGGCGACGGCGGGGGGCATCGCCGCGGCAGTGTTTTTCTCTCTCATAGCCGCTATGCTTTTCAAGTCGGGGAGCAAGTCATAGTATAGGGAAGACCGCCGGATGGCAGTCCGTAGGTTTGCTTTGGGTTATGCCCGGTTATCGTTACCACAGCAGCCCGGCCATAGGGGAGCGTCAATGCGGTTTGGGAAGGTGTATATGGGCGCTTGCGGGGCTGCCCGGTTACCCCGGGCAGCTCCTTTTTCGCGGGCTTTATTCCCATTGTCCGCCCCCTTTTGCGACGGCAGCCAGTGCCGCGGGCGGGCAGGAGCTTTTTGTTTTGCTTAATTGCTATTTATGGATTCTCGCGCATTCCGCGGAAACAACAAAGAGCCTTTAAGATAAATATAAAAGGCAAAACGGTTCCTCTAATGCGGGAAATATGCTTAGGAGAAGCAACAGACCTTATATTTCAAAACAGTGCCATGCAGGACAGTTACAACCTTTAACAAGCCCCCGCTCATGGCGCGGGCGGCCAGTTACTTTTTAGTGTTAAAAAGTAACCAAAAACACTGGGGGTTGTCGCGCCACACCCCCAGACCCCCGCTGCGCTCCCAACCCCGCCTGCTGCGGCAGGCACCCCTTTCCGTCTCCGCGGAAGGGGGAGACGAGGAAGAAAAGAACAGGGTCATTAAATAATAAAGGTTTTCAAGGAACGGAAAAATAGAGCGTGAAAAGAAAACGAGACAAGGGAACGAGACAAGGGAACGAGACAAGGGAACGAGACAGAGGGAGGCGCCAATACGGTAACCAGCCATCAAGCAAAAAGCGTTAGGGGTCCGGGGGGAGTCGCAACCCCCCGGCGTTTTTGAATACTTTTTAGCGCTAAAAAGTATTTGCCCCCGCGGCATGAGCGGGGTCTGCAGACAGCATTAAGCAAAATATATAAGTAAGTGACCGCCTGCTGCGGCAGGCACCCCTTTTGCTGGAGCAAAGAGGGAGACGGGAGATGCAAGATTAAGGGCATAAATAATATGGGCTTTCAGCGAGCGGTGCCGCGAGCCGGACGCGATTGCGTCCGCAGGATTTGGGGCAATTTATTTGCCACAAATCTAAAAGAATAAAAAAGGGGGCCCCACAGAGCCCCGGCTCTGTGGGGAGGGTGTTGACAGCATTTCCCTCCTCATATTATACTGTTGAATAAAGAAAGACGCATCTGCGGATTATACTTTCAAGGTATGATTCGCAGTTTTTTTGGACACGGGGGGATGCAGATATGGCAAAAAAGGGGACAAAGGGTTTAGCATTTGATATTTTAGCGGATATTGTAGGGGGCTTGCTCATCGCCTGCGGCATACACAGCTTTGCGCTTACGGCAAATGTACCGCTGTCAGGGGTATCGGGCATATGCCTTATACTTTACCGTTTTTTTGGACTGCCCATAGGCCTTGGCACAATTTTGATGAATATCCCGGTGGCGCTGCTTTGCTTCCGCCTGCTGGGCAAGACTTTTTTTGCAAAATCGCTGAAAAGCATGCTGATAACCTCCATGATAATTGACCTTGTGGGCCCCCGTTTTCCTGTTTACACGGGGGAGCGCATGCTGGCTGTTCTCTGCGCCGGGGTGCTGTTCGGAATAGGCTATTCGCTGATATACATGCGCTCCTCTTCTACCGGAGGGTCGGATTTCATAATAATGTCAATAAAGGCGCTCAGACCGCATATGTCCATAGGGACAATATCCTTTATGTCGGATGGCATGATAATTTTTATCGGCGGCTTGCTTTTTTCCGACGCCAACGGCATAATTTTCGGCATGATAATGGCATATGTGACCTCATTTATGGTTGACAAGGTGCTGTACGGCATGGATCAGGGCAAGCTTGCGCTTATCGTTACCGGGGACGGGAAAACCATGTCCGACGCAATTGAGGCCAGATGCGGAAGGGGAGCCACCCTCCTTTCGGCCACAGGCTCCCATACAGGACATCCCAAGCAGGTGGTCATGTGCGCCTGCGACAATAAGCAGATGTTTGCGGTGCAGCAGTGCGCCAAGCAGGTGGATCCCAACGCCTTTGTCATAATTTTGGAGTCAAATGAGGTGCTGGGCGAGGGCTTTAAGGAGTTTTAGCCTGTAAGGGCAGTGGCTTTGCCGCATATACAAGGAGGGGCGAATGCAATATTTTATTTCCTTTTTGGAGGGGGCTATAACCTTTGTCTCTCCCTGTCTGCTTCCCATGCTGCCGGTATACTTATCCTATTTTGCGGCGGGTGAGGATGGGGAAAAGGGGGCGCTGAAGGGCGCCGCCGGCTTTTCGCTGGGGTTTTCGGGGCTGTTTATCACCCTGGGTCTCCTTGCGGGAATGGCCGGGGAGCTTCTGTCCCGGTGGCAAAGATGGCTTGACGTTATATGCGGCATCGCCGTTATTCTGCTGGGGCTCAGCTTTATGGGGCTGTTTGAAATACCCGCCCTAAAGGGGATAAAAAGTGCGCCGGGAAAGGGCTTCTGGGCGGCCTTTGCCTTCGGGCTGATATTTGCCGTAAGCTGGTCGCCATGCGTGGGGGTGTTTCTGGGGTCGGCGCTGGCGCTGGCCGCCCAGCAGGGGTCGTTTGTAAAAGGAGGCCTGATGCTTGGGGCGTACTCTCTGGGCCTCAGCATCCCCTTTATTCTCAGCGCCCTTCTGATAGACCGGCTTAAGGGGACGCTGTCCTTCATCAAGAGAAATTACCGCGTTATCAACACCGTTGCAGGCGGATTCCTGATAATCACCGGCCTGTTTATGGCATCGGGGCAGCTGAACCGCCTTTTGGCGTATTTGTCCCTTTAGGAGGTAAGCTTATGAAAGCACTGGCACTGGTTTTGGTTCTTGCGCTGTTCCTTGTGGGCAGCTTTGTTCTCTATAATCGGTATGCGCCCGACAGTCAGCCCGACATAAACACGGGGGAGCCCGACAGTCAGCCGGAGGATACCCGCATCCAGGCGCCCGACTTCACCGTGACCGATGGTGCGGGAGAGGAAGCCAGCCTGTCCGATTTTTTGGGCACGCCGGTGGTCATAAATGTTTGGGCAAGCTGGTGCGGCCCTTGCAAAAGCGAGATGGGGCATTTTGACGCCGTTGCGGCAGAGTATGAGGGTAAGGTGCAGTTTATGATGATAAACGCCGCCGACGGCGCGCGGGAAACGCAGGAGACCGGGCAGGCGTATGTGGATGAGATGGGCTATACCTTCCCCGTTTACTTTGACCTCAAGTGGAGCTTCTCCGACACTTACGGCATCAGGGCTTACCCCACTACCTTTTTTGTGGATGAGGAGGGCTATGTGGTTGCCGCTGTGGAAAGCGCCATAACAGAAAAAACCCTCCGCCAAGGCGTAGGGCTGATATATTCCGAATAATATATGTACAGGAGGCTGAGGTTTCTCGGCCTCCTGTTATTTGCATCAGGCTGTTTGCAGACTAAAGCGGCAGATGAAATATCCCGCCAGGGCGGCCAGCAGAAAAATCGCAAAGAAGGCAGTGAGGAATACCAGAACAGCCGTGCCCACAGAGACGGCGGGCAGAAGGCTGACGCCAAAGGCGGCAAAAAGCAGGGCAAAAACCGCCGAAAGGGTGATAAGAAGCCCAGTGCGCCCAAAGCATGTACTGGCGCCCTGTATCTGGCAGGTGCAGCAGACCGAAATATAAAGCATGAGCAGCAGGATAAGAGCAGAAAAAATGATGACGATTTCCGCAGCAAGCAGGATGTTGGGCAGCAGACCTATAAAAAAGAGAAACGCCGTCACAACAGCTGCAATAAAGCTGAGAAAACCGGCGATAAGGTTGTAAACACGGGCGTTAAACATAGCAAACTCCTTTTGCGTGCCGAAAAAAGGGTGCCTCTGCTTTGCACGCATTACAATATATGCAGGCGTACACAGGGGTGCCACATAAAAAAGAGGCCTTGCGGCCTCTCAAGAGTGCGGTATTTGGGACTACATGCCGAAGTTGGAGCGCAGAACCACCTGCCACTCCCCATCCGCATCCCGGCTGAGGACGACGGTATAGCCCCCCTCCCATTCGCCGGCGGTCAGGCAGATTTCGTATTCTCCGTCCCCGTTTAGGTCATAGATAAACTGGGGAATAAAGACAAAGCCTGCGGTGAGATCGTCGGTAGAGCCGTAATACCGCTCATATATAGTCTTTAGCTCATCTCCCGTTTTCATCAGCACAAGGGAGTAGCAGCCCTCGCGCATATCCAGGCGGTCATCCTCCTTCAAGGGGGTGTTGACGAAATATACAACGTCATGGCTGCCGTCAGGGCCGCTGATATAACAGGCCTCTTCCACCTGCGGGGGGAGAGAGTAGCCCATCTCGCCTACAAGCTTGTTAATAGCGCTGACATCCTCATCCAAAGGATAGTCTGTCCAGACGAAGTGCCCGCCTGTCAATATGGGCAGGGGCTTGTCTCCGCTGACGGCAAGGGCAACCTCCCCCAGGGTCACGGAGAAGGAATATCCGTAGTTTGCCAGAGGAATATCGCGGACATCGTCCCCAAGCTTTGCAGGGAGGGCAAACCCCAGCATATCCCAGTTTTCATCGGGCTTACCCCATGAGTACGGCAAAAACTGCTGAGTATAGTCTTTGTCCCAATAGCCGCCCAGACCCTGCCCCACGTTTACATAGGCATCCTCGGAAAAGCCGATAAAGGCCGATTTGGAATACAGGCTGTAGCGGGGATGGGAGAGCAGCTCGGCAATGGCGAAATCCGACTGATATTCATTTTCATAACGGCCGTCCACATCGTTGCGGCTTACCCATTTACCCTCCTGCCAGGCGCCCAAAAACAGGGAGCCCTGTAAAAAGTATCGGGCATCGGATGGAGCGGGTATGTTTTCTTTGCCGCTTCCGGCAGGCGCCCCGCAGCCAAGCAGAGACAGAAGGATGGCGGCGGAAAGAAACAAGCATAGCTTTTTCATATTTTCCTCCTCTGCGTTTTTACACTAATGTGCAAAAGGATATTGCCATATTGACAAAGAAAAATATATAATGTTCCCAAAGAGCCTGACAGCTTTAACGGTCTATCAATTAATGGCGTTTTGAATCATGGTAATCAGGTGCTGGGTGTAGGCGGGCAGAGGCTTGCCCTTGGGGTAGACGGCAGAAAACTCAATCATCATCGGGGTGACCCCGACAGAGAAATATTTGGGCGTATGGGAAAGGCGCATGTAGTTGTCGTAGCTCTCGGCGCAGAAGCCGACGCCGACGCCCTGCCCAACAAGCTCGGTGATTGATTCGATTTTGCGAAGGCAGATGATATGCTTTGGCTTGACCTGATTTGCCGCCAGAACCTGGTCGGCGTAGGAGCGCAGGCTGGCGCCGGGGTAGGGCATGATAAAGGTTTCGTCCTCAAAGGCCTTTAGGTTTATCCACGGATGCTTTCCCAGGCCGGAGGCGGCAAGCTCAGCCTTTGGATGGTCGGGGGAGGCGATGAAAAGCACCTGATCCTGCAAAAGGGGGATATGCTCCCAGGCAGGGTTTCGGTTAGGGCAGTTGCAGAAGAAAATATCGATTTTGTTTTCATCCAGAAGCTTGCGCAGCTCGCCTAGGGTCAGCTCGTAAATCTCCAGCTCGATGTTGGGATAGGTCTGGGTAAACTCGCGGTATATCGCCGCCAGTATACGGGAGGAGCGGAAGTTTTGTATGCCGATGCGCACGCGTCCGTGCATGTTGTCTACAATATTTGAAAGGGCGGCGGAGAAGCGGGAGTTGATGTCCAGCATTTCTCTTGCGGCATCTACATAAAGCTCCCCTGCGTGGGTGAGGTAAAACCGCTTGCCTATGCGGTCAAAGAGCTTGATACCCATATTTTCTTCCAAGTTGGAGATGAAAATGCTGAGTGTCGGCTGAGATATTCCCAGGATTTTTGCAGCGCCTGTTATGCTGCCGGTTTGCGCCAGGGTAGAAACATATTTTTGCTCTCTCAGATTCATTAAGGGCCTCCTTGTTAGAAATTTAATTTGTGTAGTCTATTGTAAGAGTTTGTGATAATATAAAAATACAATAATATAAGCATTAATGCAAGATGCCT
>JAVBSJ010000119.1:0-7492 GCA_031547105.1 Oscillospiraceae bacterium | reverse complement strand
TAATGCCCCTGTCTTGTGCCCTTGTAATATGCGTTTTCCTATCTGTGGATTCCCGCTAGTGGCGCGGGCGGCCAGTTACTTTTTTCGCGAGCGGTGTCGCGAGCCGGCGCGAGTGCGCCGTGCTTAACTAATCAGTGGGGTCCCTGAAAAGGCGTAGCCTTTTGGGGGTGAATAAAAAAAGTAACCAAAAACACTGGGTACGTCGCGCATGCGTCCCCAGACCCCTCCGCGCCTTCTCCTCGCTGCCAGACTATATCTGGAGGCTCATCAGCTAGAATCCCCATGGGTGCCAGCAATAAGCTCCTACGTTTACAAACAGCTTCTTTTTATGTTTGCCTACTCTCTCGCTCTCGCCTCCGCTCTCTCTTCCGATTTCTCTCTTATCTTGTTTTCTTTTCACGCTCTATTTTTCCATTCTCTTTTTCCGTTCCTTGAAAACCCTTATTTTTAATGACCTTGCCCTTTTCTCCTCCGTCCTCCCCTTCCGCGCAGACGGAAAATGGTGCCTTGCCCCCAAAGGGCTACGCCCTTTCGGGAACCCCTTTATTTGAATAGATTCCGGGCAAGTAAATTGCCCGGAATCATACGGCGGCACTCGCCGCCGGCTCGCGGCACCGCTCGCTCAGGCGGGGTTGGAGAAGCGCCAGGGGGTTTGGGGGCGCACCACAACGCCCCCAACACTTTTGACTACTTTTGCCAAACGGCGCGAGTGCGCCGTGTCTTATCTAATCAGCGGGGTCCCTGAAAAGGCGCAGCCTTTTGGGGGCGAATAGAAAAGTGGCTGCCTCCGCAGCATGAGCGCGGGCGCATTAGGGGCTGCAACTGCCCTGCATGGCACTGTTTTGAAATAGCGGTCTTTTGCCGCCCAGAAGAGCATCGTCTATTCACAAAACTGCTTTGCATTTTGTGTTTATCTTAAAGCCCTTTTTCAGCTTCCGCTCATGCCGCGGAAGCTAAATAGCTTTTACGACAAAAATGTGCCGCATTGGTCTACTTCACCCATTTGCGCGCGGTCTTTCGCAGTGCGCTGTGTACCGCCATATTTTCCTCCAGCGACACCCCGTCCACCGACATTGACGGCAGGCGCAGCACGCCGTCCACCCCGCCCGCTTCGATGATAGCCTTTAGCATGGCCTTCTCCTGCTTTTCCGTCGTCATAACATCCCGCCCGCACTCGGCGCTCAAAAGGGCGCACAGACCCCAGCCCCACCAGTTGGAAATCCCGCTTACCAGCGTCACATCGGCATGCTTGACCGCGGTGGAAACACTCCCGTTAGCCACGTTTGCCGCTACAATATCCCGCACAGCGCCCATCCCAAGCTCATTCCCGCCGTCCCCGATGCCGACAGACGGCGCGGGCAGGGACAGAAGCCAGTCTGTATCAGCCACCAGATTATCTATAATCTCACCCCGCATGTTGTGAAAATGCCCGTCCTCGCCCTTTCCCGGGCGCTCAAGGGCAATCACCAAATCGGGTGCTAGCTTTTCCGTCAGCGTCGCACCTTCTGACAGACTTACCGACATGGGCAGCACGTACAGGCACTCCTGCGGCAATTCAAGGGCTTTAAGGCATGCCGCAACCAATCCCGCGGAAATCTCATCGGTCACCACATATGCTTCCTTGCCCAGCAAGCGCAAGGCGCGGCATAGCGCCGCCGAGCCTATAGGCCCGTCATTCTCCCCCGCCCCGGTTCCGGCAATAGGGAATCCGGTGACGATCACAGGCCTGCGGCTGCCCTTGATAAGCTCCGCCGCCTTTTTTGCGTCCTGCCCGATAATGTTAGGCAGTATTCCTCTGTTTCCCGGGTCGCGGGAGACTATTTTTACAATTTCACCGTATAGCTTATCCATGTTTTCCCCTATCTCTTTATCACCTTATGTGCCTTATCAGCGTCGCCATCCTGTCGAAGCCTTTTTTGAAGCCTCCTCGATTGTCCGGCAGCAGCTCCAGGCCGCACAGCTGCGCGACCCGCTCCGCCACAGCGCTTACGGGCATATGGTCGGTTATGATCTTTTCACCCGGAATGACGGTATCAAAAGCCTCTATACAGGCTCTTGCCTTGCTTTTTGCCCACGCTTGACTGCGCTCAAGCCGATTGTCAAGGCGCTTGTGTATCGTCTGCTCATCCGCGTACAGGATGATATGGCGCACGTCCGCCCCCTCATCCCGAAGCTTGCCTATAATTTCATCATAATATTCACGCTTTGCAAGGGTCATAGGGGCGATTATCACCCCTGCGTATTCCCGGTTCACCATATGCAGCATTTCGTAGTTAAACTGCCGCCACTGGGGATGATCCTGAAAATCTTTTTTATGTACCGCAGACGGCGTGTTTTTACGGATGAAATATCCGATATTCTCCGGGTCGTAAACAAATGAGCCAGGGAGCCTGCGCTCAAGCTCGAATGCCGTTGTTGTCTTCCCTGCGCCGAACGCCCCGTTAAGCCAGATAATCATTCCGCCCCTCCGTGTTTAGCTGCCGTAACCGCTTCCCTCTTGGTTATTCCCGCCGGCATCCTTTTGTCCTGCATGGTCTGCCGCCACTCAGTGGCAGCCCTTGCCCTGCGGCCTCGCTATTTTAGATTGTACACTATCCTCCACGCCGGGGCAACCGTTGAAATCAGCACTTGCACTACTGGGTAAGGCCGCAATCTTTAGTTCTGTGGCTGTTAAGAGGCTGCAGCTCTTTTTCTGTAAAGAAGCTCCTGTCTCTCTTTGTGAAATACAGACCCGGAGATCTCAACAGCCGCTACGCTTATTTGACTTAGGCAAAGATTGACAGTAAAATACAATTGTACACTATTGTAAGCCCTACCCTCACTGTAAGGAGGTGCCTTATGCTTAAAAAAACTCCATCCCCCAAGCAAAAGCTGTTTTTGGCAGCTGTTATCGGCATCAATCTGCTTACTCTTATCATCATAAGCGCCTTCTATTACGAGGCCAATCAGGAGGTGACTGTCACCTTTACCGCCGAAAACTTTACCGATCCCCACGGCGGCACAGGTGTTATGTTGCACTGGGAAATGGACAGTTTTCCCTTGCTTGCGCTCTCCAACCACCAGGAGGCCATTTACATTGTCTCTCAATCATTTACGGGAGACGGCGGCCGAAAGGCGGCTTCCGGGCTTGATGCGAGCACGACCTTTTATGTCGACTACTATGACCGGCGGGGTAATTATGTACAAACAGTGGCCTTTCACAACCGTGCCAGCAATCAGGGCAGCGTAGGTGACCCCGTCATTACTCATATGGGATTGGACGCCTTGCTTTTGCGCTTCCCATATAGGCTGGACGGCGCATACGCCAAAAGCGGCAGGGTGGGTATATTTCTGAATTTTCAGGTATGGCCGGTGGATGAGCGCATTACGGACATAGGGATCGGTTACTTCCATGCCAATCGTACAGCCTTCTCCACGCCCTCAATTGTCAATTACAATATGGAGGATACTCAAGCTGCTCCGCGAAGAGACATGAGTTATTTGCTGACTGAGCCGCTTACCCCCGGCTTCAAATTTTATGGCTGGGAGCTGAAGCATCCGGTAAAAATCTATGACTACCCTCTCAAGGTGCCGACACACTGACGCGCATTAACCAAAAGACCAATTATGCCCAAAAGCGCTCAAACTGCGCCAAAACCGCCCTGTAACCTGCCAAAACCGCGCCCAAAAGCGCCGGAAAGCATATGCTTTCCGGCGCTTTGTTTAGTTTAGCATCAATTTACAGCCGTATTATTATGCGTTTACTTGCTCAAATACCGCTGCAAAATGGTGGCCATTTGGGCTCTTGTCGCTCCGCCCTGGGGAGCTAATTTGCCATCCATGCCGCCGATAGTGCCACTGCCGACTGCATATTTAACCGCTTCCTGCGCCCATGTGCTGACGGCTGCACCGTCGGGGAAGGCAGTCAGGTCGCCGCTTGCGGTCACATTCTTGCCGGAATGCTTGGCGTAGTTATAAAGCATTATGGCAGCCTGCTCACGGGTGACGGGGGCATCAGGGGCGAACAACCCGCCGCCCAGACCGGTGACAATGCCGTTTTTCTCCGCCCACGCAATACCCTTGGCGTACCATGCCCCTGCTGCCACATCGGTAAAGGAGGGGGCTCCGACTTCGGTTTCGCCCGAGAGGTTATAGAGAACGGTTGCCATCATACCCCTTGTCATGGTTACATCGGGCGCAAAGGTTGTTGCCGATGTGCCGGAGAACAGCTTGTTCTGCCATGCGTAGACAATGGCGCCATAGCCCCAGTGGGACGAGACATCGGCAAAGCCGGTCTCATAATCCACATTCGTCATGGTCTTGGCAAATATGGTGTTCGCGGCAAACTGATAGTCGTCCTGCTGGTGTGCCTTGTTAGTAAGCGAGCCTGCAAAGACGGTTATATCCAGCCCGTTTGCCTTGTATGCAAATGCCTGCACCGAGCCCAGGAACTGCTCCAGATTCTCGCTCTTTATGAAGCCCTCCAGCGGGGTGTCCTTTGTGGCGGTCATCAGAACCGTGCCCCCCTGTGGAACGGCGGTAATCAATCCGCCGCCGTAGGAATACACCAGATTGTCACCTGTCTTGACGTAGCTCGCCGTCGTCAGGCTGTCCTGCCCGTAGGTCACGAAGAACAGACAATCCTGGTTGGTGCCGGTGGAGAGGAAGTCAAAGCCGTACTGCCCCAGAAGCTCCTTCTTAACGGTGTCGAGAGTCCCGACTCCCGCCGCCAAATAGGGCTTCCCGGCCTTAACGGCTGAAAGCGCGTCGCCGTTAATCGCCCTGTTGCCCACAATCATATCGGCCGTTTTTACGTCGCCGGTGATGGTGAAGCCCATCTGCTGCCCGTAGGCAAACTTGTCAAAGTTGTAATTGGTATTGGAATAGTTGGGGTAATTGTAGACACCGTAGGGGTTCCCCGCCGAATCTTTGGAATAATCCCCCGCGTAGCCGGGGATATATATTGCCGCCTTTTTAAGCAGCTGCGCCTTGGGTGCCGCCTGCACGCCTGTGGCGGTGACGATGTATTTATCCTGATACTTTGCAAAGTCGGCATAGCCTGTGACAAAATCCGCTTTGTTTGCACCCGTTGTGATAAAGCCGACCTTTACGCCCTCTTCCAGCATGGCATTGACCATTGCAATGGCATCAAGGGAGTTGTTGTCGATAATGACATGGGCGCCCGTTGCGCCGGTAAAGGCCGTCTTGCCCGTCTGGGCGGCTGTAACCTCAGTCAGCATACTGCCCTTGACGGCGTCCTTGACATCTATGGCGGCGCAGTCAAAGCCCCTCATATGACCAAAGGCTGTAACAGGCTCGGAGTACAGGTCGGTCCATTCGGTTATGAGAGCGCCGTCATACAGAGCGCCGTTGGCCACGTTGCGCTTGGCCTGATACATGGACACCACCATGCTGCCCTTGAGGTATGTCACACCCTTTATGGTGACATCCTGATTGAGGGTGTGAACCTTTACGCCGTTTTCAAGCAGCTGCGCCTGCATGGCGTAGGCCGCCGACAGGTTGCCCTGATTCACGGAGTCCAGGGGGATTATGTAGCATTCGGGGAAGAAGTTGTTGTTGCCTGTATACTTGGGGCGGTAAACCTCGGCTTCCGCGCCTGCGTTGTCGTTCATATCCACATACCAGGGGGAGATTTCAGGCGCGTCAACGTTATTGATACCCCTGAGCCACCCTGTCAGCTGGTTGAGATAGAGGGCCTCCTTGTTTTCCATAACAAAGGCGGCGTGGTTGATAAGGCCGTATTCAAGGGAGGTCGTGGCTGCCTGATTGGCCTTGGGAACCTCTATTGTATAGGCCACCGTGCCGTGGAGCATGGAATACTGGGGCGTGTAGTTGGTGGACATATCGTCCCACGGCTCGGCCCAGTAGGGGTTTCCCTCTTTATCCGTCACAAGATAGTCACGGAGAGGCATGACATAGCTGTTCATCTCAGCATTGTTGGCGATGGCGCCGATACCAAAGGCCTCGCCCCCTTTAAGACCGTACTCGGCAAACAGGTCATACTCAAAGTTGGGCTCGTGGGGAGGGGAGCAAGGCTCCACCTGATAGCCTGCCACAAAGCCGTGAAGCTCAATAAGGGTGGCGGGGTTCCACTGGGCGATCATCTTTGTCATATTCTGTGTCTCGATCTGGGTCTGGAACATATTGTCGCGGTTGAGGTCAAAGCCGTTGCCGTTCTGGCGCACGTCATTTGTCCTGCCGTCGGCATTCTCTGCCGGAACGACGATAAGGATGACGTTGTCCAGCAGCTGATTTATGTCGAGGGTGTATTCCTCCACCTTATAGTATTTTTCAAGCTCCACCTGGCCAGAGGAGGTGTTGCCCCCCGTGATAAAGCCCAGGCCGGTGACATATTCCTTGATAAGCTCCGACCATTGTATGCCCTGGGCTTCCATTTCGCTCTTCAGCTGCGCTTCGCCCTCAGCGGTAAAGCCGGTTATAACCTTATAGGTGATTTTGCCGCTGCCGGTGTCAAGGGCGTTTATCACGTCCCAGATAAAGTTCATAGGGGCGTCGGCGCCGGAGGTTTCGTCGGCATGGATGTTGGAGTAAAGAACAGGGATCTTATAGTCCAGCGTGCCGGCCTTAAGCTGATCTATAAGCTTCTGCGGGTTTTCCATAGCCAGCTTATTCTGCGCCAGATAGCTGTCTATGGACTGCTTTGAGTCGGAAATAACCGCGTAGGGCATATCATAGCCCTGGGTGGAAGTGCCAAGGGACTTTACCTCCATATAAACGCCGCTTATGCTGTTGGAGGCTGTCTTGGCGTCTATGAGGGACTGGGCAAGCTGCGCGTTTGTTTTGTAGTCGTCATAGGGGTTGACGACGACGGTTGTCTGACCCAGCACGCTGCCGTCCTTGTCCTTGCAGGCCAGTATGTACTCGCCGGTGAAATCCAGAATGACGTTGCGGTTGTTCCTGGGGGAATCCATGCGGTTTACGCCGAAAAAGTATTCGCTGGAAAAGGTCAGAACCAAGGCGGGATTACCGTCAACCGTTTTGCCCTGTGTCTCAATGCCGGTGAAAAGAGGCTTGTCGGTGTCCCACACCTTCCAGTCCGCAAGTGCCCCGCCCAGGTTCTGGTAGGGGAAGAGCTTTGCGTCCTGCATTCCTTTTTCCCGGGACAGCGACCATGTCACCGTGGCGGGATCCACCTGCTTGCTGAGCGTCAGCACAGCTTCAAACTCTCTCTCCTCGGTGAGGGAGATCAGATTTTTGCCGCCGCTGGTGCTTGTAAACGTCAGCGTTCCGGCCGCTGCCGCGCCCGCGCCCGATACAAACATGGGCAGCATGATGGCGATGGTCAGCAGCCACGACATCAGGCTCTTTGCCGTTTTCTTAACCGCGTTTTTGTTTGACATTGTCGCTTCCTCCATTATTGTATATTTAGTCATAAATATGAATAAATATGTGAATGAGGAAATTGTAGCACAGCTTTGTCACGATTGCAATAGGGTAAATGAATTTTTATCCATAATTTTGTAATATTATA
>JAVBSJ010000013.1:0-3002 GCA_031547105.1 Oscillospiraceae bacterium | reverse complement strand
TCGCGCCGCCCGGCGGCAACTCGCTCCTGGGCTGCCGCACGGTGGCGAGCGGGGGGTCACCGGCCTTATAACCTCTATGAGAACCGACTCTCTGCGTATATCGGATGAGGCTCTTTCTTCCGCACGCAGCTATATAGAGCAGCGCTTCGGCAGTGAGTACAAGCCACAGAAGGCCAGAGTGTTTAAAAGCAAAAAGAACGCGCAGGATGCACACGAGGCTATCAGGCCTTCCGACCCCGCGCTCAGTCCCGAAGCTATCAAAAAGAACCTTACGCCCGACCAGTTTAAGCTTTACAAGCTGATATGGTCCCGCTTTGTCGCCTGCCAAATGGCGGATGCGCAGCTCAACACCTCGCAGGTGGATATGGATAACCGCGGCTGGCTTTTCCGCGCCACCGGGCAAAGCGTGGCTTTTCCCGGCTTTCTCGCCCTGTATGAGGAAGGGGTTGATGAGCAGAGCGACGAGGATACCAGCCCCCTGCCCCCCCTTAAGGCGGGAGACAGGCCGAAGCATATTTCTACCGAGCCGAAGCAGCATTTCACCCAGCCCCCTGCCAGATACAGTGAGGCTTCACTGATAAAGGCGATGGAGGAGCGGGGAATCGGCCGCCCGTCCACGTATGCGCCGATAATTTCTGTTGTGCTGGGCCGCGACTATGTCAATAAAGAGGGGAAGGCGCTCAAGCCCACCCCGCTGGGTGAGGCCGTGACCGATTTGATGATAGACAAGTTCGGCGACATCGTCAACCTGGAGTTTACCGCCCAGATGGAAAATACGCTGGACAAGGTGGAAAGCGGGGAGGCCGATTACCGCGGCATTCTTGCAAAGTACTACGAGGGCTTTGCGAAAGAGCTGGAGCAGGCCGAAATCGACCTTGACAAGCAGCATATAAAGGTCAGGGACGAGGAGACCGATGTTGTTTGCGAGCTTTGCGGGCGCAAAATGGTGATAAAGTCGGGTCGCTTTGGGAAGTTTTTGGCTTGCCCCGGCTATCCTGAGTGCAAAAATACAAAACCGATAACCGAAGAGGTGGGGGCACCCTGCCCTGTTTGCGGCGCAAAGCTGCTGAAGAAAAAATCAAAAAGCGGCTACTATTATTACGGCTGTGAAAAAAACCCGGAGTGCCCCTTTATGACCTGGGACACCCCTACAAAGCGCGTCTGCCCCAAGTGCGGCGGCGTTGTGTACAAGCACTACACCAAGGCGGAGAAAAAGTATCTGTGTCATGTCCCCGGCTGTGGCTTTGAGGAACCCCTTGCCGAGAGGAAGGGCAAAAAGGCAAAGGATGAAGGGGCAGAGAAGCCTGCTGCCAAAAAGACCGTGAAGAAAGCCGAAAGCGCCAAAAAGCCTGCGGCTAAAAAGACCGCAAAGAAAACCGAAGGGGCGGAGAAGCCCGCGGCAAAGAAAACAACAAAGAAAGCAGACGCAACGGAGAAGCCTGCGGCAAAGAAAACAACTAAGAAAACCGACACTGCCAAAAAGCCTGCTGCGAAGAGAACAACAAAGAAAAAAGAGGCCGCGGATGAGCAGTAGTGTCACCGTTATCGGCGCAGGGCTGGCGGGAAGTGAAGCCGCATGGCAGCTGGCTATCCGTGGGATAGCGGTGGATTTGCGGGAAATGAAGCCGGGGGAACGCTCCCCCGCGCATAAATCGGATGACTTTGCCGAGCTGGTCTGCTCCAACTCGCTAAGGGGCAACGGCCTTGCCAATGCCCCCGGTCTCCTTAAGGAGGAAATGCGCAGGCTGGGCTCCATCATCATGGAAAGCGCGGAACGCAACCGCATCCCCGCGGGGGGTGCAATGGCGGTAGACAGGGAGGGCTTTTCAAGGTATATAACCGAAAAAATCACCGCCCATCCTCTGATCACCGTTCGGGAGGGCAGGGTAGATGCCGTACCGGAGGGCAATGTGATTGTTGCCTCCGGCCCTCTGACCGATGGGCTGTTATTTGAGGACATCGGCAGGCTTTTGGGGGGAGCTTCACTGCATTTTTATGATGCCGCCGCGCCGGTCGTCAGCCGAGAGTCAATTGACATGGATAAAGTCTTTTTCGCTTCCCGTTATGACAAAGGGGAGGCCGACTATATAAACTGCCCCATGGATAAGGCGCAGTACCTGGCCTTTCTTGGGGAGCTGCGGACGGCAGAGGAGGCTGAGGTTCACGGCTTTGAGGACAAGGCTGTGTTTGAGGGCTGTATGCCGGTTGAGGTAATGGCAAGGCGGGGGGAGGATACCCTGCGCTACGGCCCACTTAAGCCAAAGGGGCTGCGGGATCCCCGCACAGGGCAGACGCCCTATGCCGTTGTGCAAATGAGGGCAGACAATAAGGAGGCCACCATGTACAACATTGTCGGCTTCCAAACCCATCTCAAGTTCCCCGAGCAGAGGCGGGTGTTCGGCATGATCCCCGGCCTTGAAAAGGCGCAGTTCCTGCGCTACGGCGTCATGCACCGCAACAGCTTTATTCAGTCTCCCGGCAGGCTGGATGAGCATTTCCGCCTTATAGGCAGAGAGAATATCATGTTCGCGGGGCAAATGACAGGGGTGGAGGGATATGTTGAATCTGGCGCCTCCGGCATGCTGTGCGGCATTAATATGGCGCGTACCATAAGGGGCGCAAAGCCTTTATGCTTCCCCACCGCCACAGCCTGCGGCGCGTTGTGCGCCCATGTCAGCCGGTACGAGGGCAAGGATTTTCAGCCCATGAACATAAACTTCGGAATCATCGACCCGCTGGGCGAGCGGGTTAAGGTCAAACAGGACCGGTACACAAAAATATCTCTCAGGGCTCTTGATATTATAGACAAGCTGCGTGAAACGGTTATGGAGGATGTAAAATGAGAATAATTGTAGACGCAATGGGCAGCGACAACGGGGCAGAGGCACTTACAAAAGGCGCCATACTGGCCATCGACGAAATGAAAATCGATGTGACGCTTGTTGGAGATCAGGACGAGATAAAGGCTCACCTCAAGGCGGCAGGGCGGGAGAGCGATCCCC
>JAVBSJ010000129.1:0-11975 GCA_031547105.1 Oscillospiraceae bacterium | reverse complement strand
AACGCCTTTTCGGATAGATGTTTCATAACTACATTTTCTTTGGACAGTATGTTCTCTATTTCGGACAGCATTTGCATATCATCTGTGACCCAAAGCTCACGGGGCGCAAGCTCCCTCCGTTCCTCGTCCGTAAATGTCATTATAACGGCGCATTCCCCCGGATAAGACTTAAGAACGGCAACCGTCTCGTCGTACAGCCTGTCCCGCGAGGAGGGCATGCGCAGGCACAGCGTGCGCCGCGGCTTCTGCACTTCTGGAATACCCGGCTTTGTGCGGCGCTGACTGCCGCGGCCATGGCGGGAGGAGCGCATTTCGGCATAATGCTCCGCAAACTCCGGTGTAAGGGGATACGCCTCCTCAAGCACCAGCTTTGTTTCCTCATCCTCCCTGGCTGAAATGCGGCCATAGGCGATAATGGCGCTGTCATTTGCAATATATGTGCCGCTGCTGTGCAGGGCACTTTCAAAAACAAGCATTTCCATAGAGCCTGTCAGGTCTTCGATAGTCACATAGGCCATGTTTGTATTTTTCTTGGTCAGCTTCAGCTTATAGGCTGTTATTATGCCGCAGACGGTTGTAAAGTCCCCGTCGGAGAGGGTGCCGTCTGTATTTTCCTCCTGATTTTCCAGTATCTTAGCTATGGGAGTTGCCCCGATTTTTTCCATAACAGCACGCAGGTCGCCCAGGGGGTGCCCGGAAAAATAAAGCCCTGTTGTCTCCTTTTCCATGGCAAGCAGCTCCCTTTGGGAAAACTCCTGCATACCGGCATCAGGACTCCGCACGACCTGCGGCTGGACATCAATGCCGTCAAACAGGTTGAACTGCCCGTCCAGGTTGCGCTTCTTCTGATCGGCGGATGAATCCATAATTCTGGTGTAGTTTTGCATCAGGTAGGAACGCTTAACTCCAAAGCTGTCAAAGGCGCCGCACTTTATAAGATTCTCAACCGCCCTTTTGTTCAGCTCGCTGCCCGAAAGCCTTACGCAGAAATCCTCCAGATCCTTGTATTTGCCCCCAATAAGGCGCTCCTTGACCAAGGCGTCTATAAAGCCCCGCCCGACATTTTTGACCGCAGCCATGCCAAACCGTATGGCGTCGCCGTCAACGGTGAAGTCGGCCTCCGAAGAATTGATGTCGGGAGCAAGCAGACTTATTCCCATTGCCTTACAGCTTTCAATATACTCTGACACCTTGCCGCTCTGCCCCAGAATCGAGGTCAGCAGCGCCGCCATATATTCCTTGGGATAGTAATACTTTAAATAGGCTGTCTGGTAGGACAGCACCGCATAGGACAGCGCATGAGCCTTGTTAAAAGCATAATTGGCAAAATCGACCATTTCGTCAAAAATCTCATTGGCAATCTTTTCGCTTATGCCGCTTGCAACACAGCCCGCAATGCCCTCAGCTTCATTTCCGAAAACAAAGGTCTGCCGCTCACTCAACAGCACATCCATTTTCTTTTTGGACATCGCCCTGCGCACTACATCGGCCCTGCCAAGGGAATAGCCCGCCAAAAAGCGGAATATTTCCATGACCTGCTCCTGATACACTATACAGCCGAAGGTGACCGACAGTATGCTTTCCAGGGCAGGATGCGCATATTTTACGCGGTCGGGGTTGCCCCTGCGTGAAAGATACAGGGGTATTGAGGCCATAGGTCCCGGCCTGAACAGGGCGATAAGCGCTGTTATGTCCTCAATAGACTTGGGCTTCATGCCAAGGGCAAGCCCCGTCATGCCGGAGCTTTCAATCTGGAATATGCCGGCAGTCTGACCCTTCCCTATCATATCATAGACCTTTTGGTCGTCGTAGTCGATAGTGCCCAGATCAATGTCGGTGCCACCTTTGCGCACGAGCTTCAGGGCGTCATCAAGGATTGTAAGGTTTCGCAGGCCAAGAAAATCCATCTTAAGAAGACCAAGCTCCTCCAGGGTGGTCATGCTGTACTGGGTGACGACACCCAGGTCGTTTTTGGCGAGGGGAACATATTGATAAACCGGCGCGGCTGTGATTATAACCCCCGCAGCGTGGGTGGAAGCATTGCGGGGCATACCCTCCAGCTCCATTGCCGTGTCCAGCAGGCGCTTAACACGGGGGTCATCTCCATAAAGCCGCTTAAGCTCAGGAGCGGTCTCAAGCGCCTTGGCAAGGGTCATTTTAAGCTCCTGCGGAATCATTTTGGCAACGACGTCAACCTCGGCATAGGGCATACCAAGCGCCCTGCCCACGTCGCGGACAGAGGCGCGGGCCGCCATTGTGCCGAAGGTTATTATCTGACTTACGCAGTCCTGCCCGTATTTTTCGATCACATAGTCAATTACCTCCTGTCGGCGCATATAGCAGAAGTCAATGTCTATGTCGGGCATACTGATACGCTCCGGGTTCAGAAAGCGCTCGAAATAAAGCGAATACTTCATGGGGTCAACATCGGTAATGTAGAGGCAATAGGACACCATACTGCCGGCGGCGGAGCCTCTGCCGGGCCCGACAGGAATGCCCTGCTTGCGGGCAAACTCAATAAAATCGCCCACAATAAGAAAGTAATCCACAAAGCCCATTCGGGCGATCATGTCAATTTCAAAATTAAGACGGTCAAAATATCCGTCGGGGTTTTGGGGGTATCTTTTTTCATACCCTGTAAAGCACTTTTGCTTTAACAGCCCCAAAGCGTCCTCCCCCGGCTGAAGGGGGAATCTGGGCAGGTGGTGGCTTTTGAAATCAAACTCCACATTGCACATTTCTGCAATTTTAAGTGTGTTGGAAACAGCCTCCGGGCTTTTGGGGAAAAGCTGCGCCATCTCGTCCCCGCTTTTTATGTAAAACTCTTTGCCGGTGAACTGCATGCGGTTGGGCTCGTCAAGGGTTTTGCCGGTCTGCACGCACAAAAGCACATCGTGTATGTCGGCGTCCTGCCGCCTAAGGTAATGTGAGTCGTTTGTAGCTACAAGCGGGATTCCGGTCTCATCCGCAATGCGGAGCAGCCCGGTGTTGACCTGAATCTGCTCAGGTATGCCGTGATCCTGAAGCTCAAGATAATAATTCCCACGCCCCATAAGGGCGTCATATTTTAATGCGCAGGCCTTTGCACCTTCATAGTTCCCCTCGGCAAGCAGCTGCTGAACCTCCCCCGCAAGACATGCGGACAGAATAATCAGGCCTTCCGAATGGGCGCTGAGAAGCTCAAAATCCACCCTGGGTCTGTTATAAAAGCCTTCTGTAAAGCCGAAGGAGCACAGGTACATCAGATTTTTGTAGCCTGTCATATCCTTGCATAAGGCGACAAGGTGATAGGCGTTTCCGTCAAGCTCGTAGGTCTTGTCAAAGCGGGTGCGGGGGGCAACATAAAGCTCGCACCCGATCACAGGCTTTATCCCCTCCGCCTTTGCGGCCTTATAAAAATCCATAACCCCGTACATTACCCCATGGTCGGTTATTGCCACTGCGCTCTGCCCCAGCTCCTTAACACGGGAAATAAGCCTTTCAATCCGGCAGGCGCCGTCCAAAAGGCTGTATTCGGTATGTACATGCAGGTGAACAAAATCAGTCATTTATATTTCCTCAGACAGGTTAATCAGCTTTTTAAGCCTGTTGGAGAGCCCCGGCTTTGACATGGGCGGGATAAACATACAGGCAAGCTCCGACAAAGAAAGCTCAGGGTACTGTTTCCGCAGCTCGGCCGTTTCTCTAAGCTCGCGGCTCAGCTCCCCCAGCCTTCCGGCGTTTTCCATTTTTTCTATAGCCGCCACCTGGCGGGCGGCAGCGTCCACGGTTTTGCTTAAGTTGGCCGTCTCACAATTGACCTTGCGGTTGACCTTGTTGACGAGAGCCTTTTCAACCTTTTGCAGCATAAGCTCCATAGCGCCGGCCGTCGCCCCCATTGCAGACAGCAAATCCTCGATAGCACTGCTGTCCTTATAGTACAATACATAGTTTCCCCGCCTTGTCGCAAAGCCCGCTTCAAACCCCATATCATATAAAAGGGCGCTCATTTGACGCGCAAGATTGTATTGGGGCGCCACAAACTCCAGATGGTACCCCTTGTCCCCGGAGGTGACGTACCCCCCCATAAGAAAGCAGCCTCTGATAAATGCGCTGCGGCAGCAGTCCTCTTCCACAGCCGCCCTGTTGAGCCACATGGAGGTGCTCTTCCCCTCAAAGCCAAAATGGCTGAATATGCTCTCGATTACATTTTCATCGCTCAAAACCAGTGTATTGGGCTTGCCCTCAGCAGTGCTGAACGTTGCCCCGAACAGGCTTCCGAACAAGGCTTGCGCCCTTTTCTGAACCTCATGGGAAGAGGTGACAAGCCGTATTTGCCCTTGGCGAAACCTGCTTCCGTAAAGAAGCATCCCAAAGCACTCGGCATAGGCGCAGCATTTTTGTATGACGGGGGCGCGGCAGAGCTCCGCCTTTATTTTTGAAGTAAAAGTCATTTTTCCTCTCCCCTCAGCAAAAGCCTGTCATACTCCTTAAGAATCCCCTTTCGCGGGCGGAAGGAGTTAGCCGCAAGCATGATGTTATAGGCAAGGCGGAGGGGGTCATGCCGGACAAGCATATTGTCAGGTGCAAGCATATCCGCCCCCATCAGCATAATGCCCATTTGCTCAAGCGCCTCTCTGTCAATCAAAACCGGGGCGCTGTTTTCTTCGCTCTAGCGCTTTATAAGCTTGTGAGAAATAGGGTTATTGCAATAAAGGCACAGGTCTATAATAGACCCTTTCGCATGGCGGTTAATTACGCTTACATGCTGTGAGGCGGTAAAGTTTTCTGTTTCACCGTCCTGAGTCATAATATTCTGAATGTATATTTTCAGGGCGCTTGAGCGCTTTATGGCGTTTGCCACATTGCCCACAAGAAGGTTGGGTATTACACTTGTATATACGCTGCCGGGGCCCAAAACGATTATGTCGGCCTCGTTCATGGCCTCCACAACGCTGTCCAGAGCCACCGCCAGACCGGGGATTATTTCTATCTGCTCTATAGAAAGATGCGTTTCCTGCTTCTTTCGTGTTATGGCTGTCTCCCCTATAACAGAGCTTCCGTCCTCAAAAAGAGCACGCAGGTTTATATTGGTATTGGTTACCGGCAGCACGCGGCCGGTGATAGCCAAAATATCGCTCATACTGGCAACGGCGCGGTCAAAAGAGCCGCAAATGCCATTAAGGGCAAGCAAAAACAGGTTGCCGAAGCTCTGCCCCACCAATGAGCCTTCTGTAAAACGGTAATTAAGCACCGAGCTGAGCATAGTGCTGGTATTGGCAAGGGCGAGAATGCAGTTGCGGATATCGCCGGGAGGCAGCATGCCAAACTCCTCACGAATCCTGCCGCTTCCGCCGCCGTCATCGGTAACGGTGACCACCGCCGTTATATTGTCGGTATATTCCTTCAGTCCCAAAAGGAGCGTCGAAAGCCCCGTTCCGCCGCCGACGGCGACAATTTTTCTTCCGGCGGACTTGGCGGCGCTGAGCGCTTCCGGGCCTGACGTTTTATATGCCATAACCCCTACCCTTTCGTTATGTCTCTATGGCGTATGATAACATTGTGGCCTTTTGCGGTTAAATCGCTGTAAAGCTGCTCACTTAATGCGACTGAGCGGTGATGCCCGCCTGTGCAGCCGATAGAGATGACAAGGGAGGTCTTTCCTTCTGCGATATATCTGGGTATGAGGAAATCCAGCATATCGCAAAGCTTGTCCATAAAAATTCTGGCATCGGGAGTTTCATTCAAGACAAAGTCCGCCACCTCTTTATCCTTGCCCGTTTTATCCCTAAGCTCGGCAATATAATAGGGGTTCTTTATAAAACGGACATCGAAAACCATGTCCGATTCATGGGGGACGCCGTATTTGAAACCAAAGCTGTGAATGGTTATTACCATGGATTTCTGCGATCCGCCCTCAGAAAAAAGATTAGTGAGGTGCTGCCTCAGTCCGCCTGAGGACAGGGATGTGGTGTCAATAAGATAATTGGCGTGTCCTTTTATCTCCTCCATCATCTGCCGCTCTTCTGCGATGGCTTCGGCAATGCCGCGCTCCCCGGAGGCCAAAGGATGCCTGCGTCTGGTTTCCTTGTAGCGGTTTATAAGCCCCTCGTCAGAGCAGTCAAGAAACAGTATGCCTGTATTGACTCCAACCAGCTTAAGGACGTTTACGGTTTCTTCAATGCGCTGATAGTCGCTTCCGGCGCGTACGTCCACGACAAAGGCCACCCGCTTGTATTTTGCAGAGCTGTCAATGAACAAATCGACAAACTGAGGTATGAGGCTTACGGGCATATTGTCAACACAGTAAAAGCCGATGTCCTCAAGGACATCTACGGCAAGGCTTTTCCCCCCGCCGCTCATACCGGAAATTATAATACAATCCATTTTCCACCTCCAGAGTTAAGCCAACAGCTCGATTTCGCGCTCCAAACGTATGCCGAAGGTCTTGAATACTTCGCCCTCTACCACTTCCATAAGCGCAATAACGTCTGCGCTTGTCGCCCCTCCAGCATTGACGATAAAGCCGGCATGCTTATCCGAAACCATTGCGCCCCCTATCCTCCTGCCCTTTAGGCCGGCATCCTCAATAAGCTTGGCCGCAAAGTATCCCTCAGGGCGCTTAAAGGTAGAGCCGGCAGAAGGCAGCTCAAGGGGCTGCTTCTCCCTGCGGAGAGCTGAAAAACGCTGCATCTTCTCCTCGATTTCGGCATGGCTGCCGGCTGTCAGCGCCATTTGCGCGGAGAGCACTATATTCCCCCTGTTATGCTTAAACCAGCTGCTGCGATACCCAAAAAGGCATTCATGGGCAGGCTTTTCATATATGACGCCATCAAGCCCCAGGTACTTAACCGAGGTTATGACGTTTTTCATTTCCCCGTCATAGGCGCCTGCATTCATAAACACGGCGCCGCCCAGGCTGCCGGGGATCCCGAAGGCAAACTCCATACCTGAGAGGGCGTTTTCAAGGGCAATTGACGCAATACGCGTCAACGAGGCACCCGCAAGGGCACTTATGTGACTGCCCCTGACATCTATGTCGGCAAAGTCACTGCCCAGACAAACTACAACGCCGTCATAGCCGGTGTCAGGCGCCAGAAGGTTGCTGCCGTTTCCGATAACGGCGTGCTTTATTCCCTCGGAGCGCAAAAAAGCCATAAGCTTTTGCAGCTGCTCTATGCTGCCCGGTGACGCAAAAACTGCGGCAGCTCCGCCGGTCCTGAAAGATGTATGGCGGCTTAGAGATTCATTTAGTTTATATGTAATAGAATGGCGTTCCAAAAAATCTGCTATTCTTTGCATAAAATACCCCTCCCGGATATGACTGCATTGATAAATTATTATAGCACGGCAACAATAAAAATACCATAAAACAGGCAAAAAATTTGTGCTTGGCAAAATTGGGTGCCTGCCGTCACACCTCTCCTCAGCTGCAAAAAACAAGCCCGCCGCAGGCTGTCTGCGGCGGGTATTCATTGCAATTTTCAGCTGTGCAATAACCTTTATGCGCATAGCAATTTAAGAGCGGCAACGGATGCCGAAGCCGGCGTTACCGGAACCCCATGTCCGCAGCTTATAAATTGCCTTTAATTTTATCCAGCACGCCTTTTTCAAGGCGGGAAACCTGTGCCTGGGATATTCCCACCTCTTTTGCCACGTCCATTTGGGTCTTCCCTTCATAAAAGCGAAGGGCAAGTATTTTTTTCTCCCGCTCGGACAGGTCTGTGACCGCCTGCTTTATGGATATTTCATCCAGCCAACTGTCCGCCGTGTTTTTGTTGTCCCTCACCTGATCCATAACACATATGGTTTCTCCCCCGTCCTGAAAGACCGGCTCATACAAGGAAATCGGGTCGGAGATGGCATCGAGCGCAAAAACCACCTCTTCCTTTTTTATGTCCATTTCCTTGGCAATCTCTTCCACGGTTGGCTCCCGCTGAAGCTGATTGGTGAGCTTTTCTTTGACTGTCAGGGCACGGTAAGCATTGTCACGCATTGAGCGGCTGACCCTTATGGCGCTGTTATCACGCAGGTAGCGTCTAATCTCACCGATTATCATCGGCACCGCATAGGTGCTGAAGCGGACGCCCTGACTGAGATCAAAATTGTCAATCGACTTTATCAGCCCTACACATCCCACCTGGAACAGGTCATCTGCCTGCTCTCCACGGTTGCTAAACCGCTGAATGACCGAAAGCACTAGGCGCAGGTTCCCTGAAACCAGCTCATCTCTGGCCGCTTTGTCTCCTGCCTGGGCGCGCTTGATAAGTGCCATTGTCTGTTCATTTTTCAGCACGATCAGGTTCGATGTGTTGACTCCGCAGATTTCGACCTTGGACTGCACGGAACCACCCCCAAAACATTTGCTGTTAGAAGTATTTCCGTGACACATGTATTTAATCAATAAAAAAAGTTTATCTTTCTACATAAAACGCGAGACATTAGAACCCGCTCACATAGACTTCATCATATCCTTTTTCAGCCTTGTTATAATCCGTTTTTCCAGCCTGGAAATATAGGACTGGGATATTCCCAGCTTGTCGGCCACTTCTTTTTGTGTGAGCTCGTCAGTGTTATTTAGGCCAAAGCGCATGGAGATTATCATTTTATCCCGCTCTGACAGCTTGTTGATGGACAGCATCAGCAGCCGTCTGTCCACATCCTCCTCAACAATTTTCATCACGTGGTCGGCTTCAGTTCCCAGAACATCTGAAAGCAGAAGCTCATTGCCGTCCCAGTCGACATTCAGCGGCTCGTCTATCGACACCTCTGAGCGCTGATTGTTGCTTTTGCGAAGATACATAAGTATCTCATTTTCTATGCAGCGGGAGGCGTATGTGGCAAGCTTGGTATTTTTGTCGGCCCGATAGGTGTTTACCGCCTTTATCAGCCCTATAGTCCCTATTGAAATCAAATCCTCAATGCCTATTCCGGTGTTTTCAAACTTGCGGGCGATGTATACCACAAGGCGCAGGTTATGCTCAATCAGTCTTTGCTTTATATCGTTTTCGCACCCGGTGTAGCGCGATATATAGTAGCTCTCCTCCTCCGCCGACAGGGGCGCTGGCAGGCTTTCGGCACCCCCTATGTACATTCCCGCGGATGGTTTTATTCCAAGCCGCAGCATCAGCCTAAGTATAAACAACTTTATTCTTGTAAGCATACTTCCTCCTGCTATACTCCGATTACTGCTCTGCAGCCATCACCCGCGTCTACGTTTATCCCTATGCCCAAAATATATTCGCCGCTGTCGGCGCCGTCTACCGTAACCCGATGGGGCTTGAGCGTCAGCATAAGCCCGGTGCCCAGCGCTGTGCCGCAGGTCGTTATCCCAAACAGCCCGGGCAAGCCCTCAGAAAGCGCGCTGAAACAGTCTATAGCGTTTTCTGCATTCAAGCGTTTTAAAGCCTCGTATTCCGCACCGGAAAAGGCAGACATAACTGTTTGCTTGTCGGTCACAATTATTTTCTTCCTGCTTATGGGATCTATCAGCCTGTTTCCTGTGTCCACCAAGGCCGTTATGTGAAGCGTGACGCCGTTTATCTCAGTGAGGATAGGCAAAGTGCGTTTTTGTGCTGTAAACGCTGACGGCTTTACAACGCTTGATATAAGCCAATATGTTATCGCGCTGCCAAGCAATAACACTTTTAGCGATATATTCATGTAGATTGCGCCGCCCCTGCTTTGCGCTATTGCCGGCGCGGCTGCGCTCACGGCTCCCGCCAAGGCGGCGGATACCAGAAACAGCGTCAGGCAGCCCCTGATAAGTGTTTCACTGTCTTTGTACCTGAAAGCCGCAAGGGTCATTATTGAGCAGGTGGAGACCCTCAGCATGAGCATTGCTGCCCCTCTGAAGGGAACAAAAAACATCACGACCGCTATCGCTCCGCCCAGTATGGAGGCTAAGGCAAGCCGTAAGCGCGGGCTGTATTGCCCTGTCAGGGTCATTGTCAGAGATAAAAGTATGTAGTCGATTACGGCATTTACGGCAAAAAGCACATCGATGTAGTCTACCCTCAAGCGCCATCCCCCCTCCGCCTGCTGAATGCAGATACTGAAAGCAAGTACAGTATACTTTAAGGCGAAGGCAAAAAAAGTCTAATTCTCAACGTTGCTTAAATTGACCGCAGCACGCCGTCCGCATCCGCACAAAATGCCGCATAAAGCCTTCCAAGGTGTTCAAAAACCGTCATCAGGCTGAAGAAGGGGGTCATAGGCATTTCCTGTCCGGGAATGAACTCAAATACAAAATACCGGCGGCCGGAGAGCATTGCCCACATCAGTCCGGGACATGCTCCCGCTTCTTCGGCAAAAAGCTGATCCCCGGGCAGAGCGGCATTTGCCGCTGTACTCAGTGCGGAAAATGCAAAGGGCAGCGGCGTAAGCGGGGTACCGTCTATTCCGCTGCGCTCAATGTAAGCGCCGCAGAGATAGCTGTTAAGCAGCGGGCCGCAGTCCTTGCTCCTCAGCCTCTTGGTTATAGTAAAACGCCCGTTTTGAGGCGTCATTACGCCGAGGTACAGATCGGGCCCGCTTTCCCCTCTGACAGTAAGGCGGTAAATGCTGCCCTCTTCAAAGGGGCAGCCAGCTTGAATACTTATGTACGGTCCGTCCTCCTGCCATCGGAGGGTGCCAACCGGCTCAGTTCCTATAAACACACTGCATTCGGGCATAAAAATCATCGCCCGGACATATCCGGGCAGCCTCCTTGTCCCTATGTACTATATATTTATATTAGAGAGGGGAGATTTATGAATAAAACAACGCTCACAGCATAATCAGACGCAAAATAAAGGCCACCCTTTCGGATGGCCTTTTATAGAAGCCGAAGCTTTGCCCCACAGGCTAATTTATTGTATACTTTCCGCTGACAAGCACCGTCGCATCGCCGCCTGACGCCTTTATGCCGCGGCTGTCAATAGTGACAATATAGAGGTTGTTTTGTTTAAGCGCGCCCCCGTCGCCAAGCACAGTTGCATCGGAAAGATTGACAAGCCCTGTGCTGCCGGAGGAAACGCACGTGGCGGAGCCTATACGCAGCAGCGCCTCGACCCCCACATCGCATGTCATGGTTTTGCCTGACGGTATTTTGACGACCTCCCAGCTTGCTCCGCCCCCGGTGCCTGACATACCGGCGGCACGGGCGGCAATGTCGTCAAGCAGAGCATCGCTGATATTGCCCGAAAGGTCATAATTTTTAAGCTCGTTCTCAATTTCTTTTTTCAGGTCGGAGAGACGGACATTGGCAGTGGCGAGAAACTCGCTCTCCTTCCCTGCCATGGCCGTTGATATATTGCCGTTTATTTCCGGCTTAAGCACTTCGTTTATGTAGCTCAGCGTTACCAGCGGGTCACTTTGTGAGCCATATTCGGCTGCGACGGCCAGGCCGGTCACCGTAAGTGCTACAATCGCAAATGCAAGCGCCGTGACTTTGTACTTCTTCATTTCTTATCCCTCCGCGGTTAGCTCGCGCTCCTCCTTTTGTATGCCGAAGCTGACAATAATTGCATCGTCAACCTGCTGCATCAAATGGCCGTCAAGCGCGCCCATTTTCTCTTTAAGGCGCCGTTTATCCAACGTACGTATCTGTTCCAAAAGAATAACAGAATCCCTGGAAAGGCCGACATCCTTTGCCGGGATCTCAATATGTGTTGGAAGACGGGCTTTGTTCTGTTGAGATGTAATCGCCGCCGCGATGACCGTCGGGCTGTACCGGTTGCCCACATCGTTCTGTACAATAAGCACCGGCCGCATCCCGCCCTGTTCGCTTCCGACCACCGGGCTGGGATCGGCGTAATATATCTCACCACGTTTTACATTATTACGGTTGACCTCCAAAATTAATCACGCTCCGCAGGAAAATAGTCGGACAAGTCCGCAAAAATATTTTTCCACGGCTGTAGGGGTTTTAATCACAAAAAATAGATACAGGCAAAAATCTATGCGGCCTGCCTCTACCTATTTTATGCCTCCCTGCATTTCCTTGCGCAACGCTG
>JAVBSJ010000088.1:0-7299 GCA_031547105.1 Oscillospiraceae bacterium | reverse complement strand
GTCATCGGCGTGCCGGACAGCGGTTTGCCGGCGGCTATCGGATACTCCAAGGAATCGGGCATACCCTACGGCGTGGGTCTTATTAAAAACCGCTATATCGCCCGTACATTTATTCAGCAGACCCAGGGCATGAGGGAGCGGGCAGTGCGAATCAAGCTGAATGCCCTCGCCCCCGCCATAAAGGGCAAAAAGGTCGTGATGGTGGATGACTCCATCGTCCGCGGCACCACCTGTGCCAGAATCGTCAATTTACTTAGAGAGGCAGGGGCCACAGAAGTTCATCTGCGCTCCTCGGCTCCCCCTTTCCTTTATCCCTGCTATTTCGGCACCGATGTGCCCGATCAGGACATGCTTCTGGCACATAACCGGACTGTTGAGGACATGAGAAAGATAATCGGTGTGGATTCCCTGGGCTTTCTCCCTATCGAGGATGTGAAAAAGCTGGCCGTCGGCGCAGGCTGCGGCTTTTGTGAGGCCTGCTTTACAGGCAAATACCCTGTACCGGTGCCGGAAAAGATTGAACAAAGCCAGTATGAAAAGAGGTTGGAAGTATGAGTCATGAGGACAGCCACAGCAAAAGCTACGCCGAAGCGGGCGTCGATGTAACGGCGGGCTATGACACGGTAAAGCGCATAAAACCTATGGTTGAAAGCACCTACATCCCCGGGGTCATCGGGTCTATCGGCGGTTTTGGCGGCATGTTTGCCCCCGATGTCTCCGGCATGAAGCAGCCGGTGCTGGTTTCGGGCGCCGACGGCGTAGGCACAAAGCTGAAAATTGCCTTTGCCATGAATAAGCATGACACCGTGGGCATCGACTGCGTTGCCATGTGCGTCAATGACATTGCCTGCGCCGGTGCGAAGCCGCTGTTTTTCCTCGACTATCTGGCGGTGGGCAAGCTGTCCCCCGCCGTGGCTGCCGATATTGTTTCCGGCGTTGCCGAAGGCTGCCGTCAGGCGGGCTGCGCGCTGGTTGGGGGAGAGACAGCCGAAATGCCCGGCTTTTATCCCGAGGGGGAGTATGACCTTGCCGGCTTTGCCGTCGGCATGGTGGACAGGCCTGAAATGCTGGAGGAAAGCCTGCTTAAAGAGGGTGACGCGCTTATAGGCGTCGCTTCCTCAGGGATACATTCCAACGGCTTTTCCCTTGCCCGCAAGGTGCTGGGGGATGATATGGAAAGCCTTAAAAAGCCCCTTGGCTCTTCCACCGTGGGAGAAACGCTGCTCACCCCCACCCGAATATATGTAAAGGCGCTTGAGCAGGTGCGGGCTGCCTGCAAAATCAAGGCTGTCGCCCATATTACAGGGGGCGGCTGGTATGAAAATATTCCCCGTGCCCTGCCGGAGGGAATCACGGCGCAGCTTGACAAAGGCGCCCTGCCGGTGCCGGAGATATTCAAGGCTATTATGGAAAAGGGAAATATACCGGAAAGAGACATGTACAACACCTTTAATATGGGCATTGGTCTTGTGGTTGGAATATCGGCGGAGGACGCGCCAAAAGCCCTTGCCGCCCTTGCCGCGGCGGGGGAAAAGGCCGCTGTTATCGGCACATGTAAAAAGGGTGAAAAGGGCATAGAGATATGCTGAGGATCGCCGTATTGGTCTCAGGCGGCGGGACAAATTTGCAGGCGCTTATAGATGCCGGAAGCGGGACGCTGGGGGGAGAAATCTCCCTGGTCGTCTCCAACAGACGGGATGCCTTTGCCCTTGAGCGGGCAAGGGCGGCGGGGATAGATACCGCAGTGCTGCCCGGCAAAGGGGTTGGGGATGAGGAGTATTCCTCAAGGCTGTCGGCGCTTTTGAAGCCACACAGTCCTGACCTTATAGTGCTGGCAGGGTTTCTGCGGGTGCTTTCGGAGGACTTCTGCCGCGAATATGAAAACCGCATAATAAATGTCCACCCGTCCCTTATCCCCTCCTTTTGCGGGGAGGGTATGTACGGCCTGCGCGTGCATGAGGCGGCGCTTGCAAGGGGCGTAAAGGTGACCGGGGCGACGGTGCATTTCGTGTCGGGGGAGACTGACGGCGGGCCGATTATTCTGCAAAAGGCAGTCAAGGTGCTGCCAACCGATACCCCGGAGGAGCTGCAAAAAAGGGTCATGCGCGAGGCTGAGCATATACTGCTGCCCCGGGCGGTGTCCCTGTTCTGCCGGGGGAAAATAAGCGTCTGCGCGGGTATCGCAGCAGCCGAGGAGGAAGAGATATGAAAAGCGCACTTATAAGCGTTTCCGATAAAACCGGGGTAGTGGCCTTTGCAAAGGAGCTGTCTGCCCTTGGATACCGCGTGCTTTCAACAGGGGGCACGGCTAAGGCACTGCGTGAAGCAGGGCTTGAGGTGACCGATGTTTCCGATGTCACCGGCTTCCCGGAGTGCCTTGACGGCAGGGTAAAGACCCTGCACCCCAAGGTACACGGCGGCATTCTCGCCATGCGCGGCAATGCTGAGCATATGGCTCAGCTGGCGAAGCTTGGCATTGACACCATTGATGTTGTGGCAATAAATCTTTACCCCTTTAAGGCGACAATTTCCAAAGAAAATGTCGAGCTTGAGGATGCTGTTGAAAATATTGACATAGGCGGCCCCACCATGCTCCGCGCCGCGGCGAAGAACTGGCAGGATGTCTGCGTTGTCACCGAAAGCCGCGACTATCAGCCCCTGATAGAGGCGCTGAAAAACGGCGGCGCAAGCAGGGAGCAGAAGTTCCTTTGGGCACAAAAGGTTTTTGAGCATACGGCAAACTATGACAGCATGATTGCCCGCTATCTGGCGCGGGAGGCCGGGGTGCAGTATCCGGAGACTGTTTCCTTCACCTTTGAAAAGGCGCAGGAGCTTCGCTACGGGGAGAATCCCCACCAGACGGCGGCTTTCTATAAAAGCGGTTTGGACACCCGGGGCACTATTGCCGAGGCAAAGCAGCTTCACGGCAAGGAGCTGTCCTTTAACAACATAAACGATACGGCGGCGGCAATTGCCCTTCTCAAGGAGTTTGAGGGGAAAACCGCAGCCGTGGCGGTAAAGCACGCCAATCCCTGCGGCGTCGGCACAGGGGACACCCTGCTTGAGGCCTATACAAGGGCCCATGACTGCGACCCAATGTCGATTTTTGGCGGGATAGTGGCGCTCAACCGGGAGGTTGACGGGGAGACGGCAAAGAAGCTGTCGGAAATATTCCTTGAGGTAATCGTTGCGCCTTCCTTTTCAAACGAGGCTGAAGAAATACTCAGTAAAAAGAAAAACATACGCCTGCTTACCCTTGAGGGCTGCGGAGAAAAAAGCCGCAACACGCTGGATATGAAGAAAATAGACGGAGGCCTGCTGGTGCAAAGCGCCGACAATTTGTCGAACCTTGGCGAATACCGGGTGGTGACAAAGCGTGTTCCCTCTGCCCGGGAGCTTGCGGCCATGGACTTTGGCTGGCGCGTTGTCAAGCACACACGCTCCAACGCCATTGTCCTGTCTGCGGGTAAAGAAACTGTGGGCATCGGCCCGGGGCAGACAAACCGAATCACGGCGCTGGAGCTTGCCATTAATTACGCCGGAGATAAGGCAAAGGGCAGCGTAATGGCATCCGATGCCTTCTTTCCCTTTGATGACTGCGTCAGGGCAGCGGCGGCGGCAGGGGTCACGGCAATAGTTCAGCCGGGCGGCTCGACCAATGACGAGCTTTCAATAAAAGCCTGTGACGAGCTTGGCATAGCCATGATTTTTACCGGCGTTCGCCACTTTAAGCACTAGGAGCGAGGGGGATCAGCCTGATGAAAGTGTTGATTATCGGCGCAGGCGGGAGAGAGCATGCCGTTGCCGTTCAGATTGCCGGGAATATATCGGTAGAAAAAATCTGGTGCGCCCCCGGCAACGGCGGAACGGCGCAGTTCTGCGAAAACCTGCCTATTGCCGCAACCGATTTGGAAAGCGTGCTGGCATTTTGCAGGGAGAACCGCCCTGATTTTGCCATAGTTACGCCCGATGACCCGTTGGCGCTTGGCATGGTCGACCTGCTTGAAAGCAACGGCTTTCCCTGCTTCGGCCCCACGCAGGCGGCGGCCAGGCTGGAGTGGTCAAAGGCCTACGCCAAGGATTTTATGCAAAAATATCATATACCTACGGCGCAGGCGAAGCTTTGCAATAATGCCGCGGAGGCCTGCGCATACGTTGAGATCTGCCCCCTTCCGGTGGTTTTGAAGGCGGACGGGCTTGCGCAGGGCAAGGGGGTTATCATCGCCCATACCCGCGCCGAGGCCGTGGAGGGGCAGAGGCTGCTTTCAGAGGGTCGTGAAAACCAGGCCATGCTGTTTGAGGAGCTTCTCACCGGGCCGGAGTTTTCCGCAATGTGCTTTGTGGACGGGGAGACGGTGGTTCCCATGCCGGCGGCACAGGACCATAAAAGGGCATATGACAATGACGAAGGACCCAATACAGGCGGCATGGGCGCATATTCCCCCGTGCCTGCCTATACCGATGAGATAGCAGAATGGAGCATGGACAGCATTTTCCTGCCCACTGTGCGGGGAATTGCGCAGGAAGGAGCGCCTTTTAAGGGCATACTTTATTTCAGCCTCATGCTGACCCCAAACGGCCCGAAGGTGATTGAGTACAATGCCCGCTTTGGTGACCCGGAGACACAGGCAGTGCTGCCGCTGCTCAGGAGCGACCTGCTCAATATAATGCAGGCCGTGCGCGCCGGCAGGCTGGGGGAGATAAAGGTCAAGTTCGCCAAGCTCAGCTCCGCCTGCGTGGTGGTGGCCAGCGGGGGGTACCCCGGAACATATGAAAAAGGGATGCTTATTTCAGGGCTGGACAGGGCGGCAAAGTATGGTGAAGTATATCATGCGGGTACCGCCGCGACACCGCAGGGGCATGTCACCTCCGGCGGGCGGGTGCTGTGTCTGTCAGTTCAGGGCAGAAGCCTTAAAGCCGTCTTGCGCAGGTGCTATGAGGGCGTCTCGTTCATCAGCTTTAAAGGCGCGTTTTACCGTCATGACATAGGGAAAAGCGCTATCTATACGCAAGGGGAGGAATAGGTTATGGATCTTAACAGGGTTTACAGATGCTATACCGAAAGAAAGCAAGGCTTTGATATTGAGGCAAACGCGCTGCTGGAGCGTTTCCGCGCAGAGGAAGGAATATCCGGTTTGCGCAAGGTTCGCATACTCTCCCGCTATGACTGCCAGGGCATAGATGATGCAACATACGCACTGGCCTGCGCCGGTGTTTTTTCCGAGCCTGCCAGTGACAATATGTACCATGAGGAAATCGATACGGGCGCAGGGTGGGTTCTGCCTGTAGAGGCGCTGCCCGGCCAGTTTGACATGCGGGCCGATTCCTGCTGCCAGTGTATCGCCATGATAACCATGAAGGAGCGCCCTCAGGTGCGCTATGCCGCCATTTATATCTTTGAGGGGGATTTAACGGAGGAAGACAAGGTCAGGATTGAAAAAGCGCTGATAAATCCGGTGGAGTGCCGCAGGGCAGCCCTGGAAAAGCCAGCAAGCCTTGCAGTTTCCTATCCCGAGCCGGGGGAGATTGAGGTGCTTGACCGCCTTATGTCGGAGGAGAATCTGGGCGGCCTTATTGCCCGGTACGGCCTGGCAATGGAGGAGGATGATCTGGCTTTTTTGCGGGATTACTTCCGCGGGGAGGGCAGGGCGCCTACGCTGACCGAGCTTAGGATGATTGACACCTACTGGTCAGATCATTGCCGCCATACCACCTTTTTGACAGAGATTGACGGGGTGGAGATTGACGACCCCGAGGTTCAGGCGGCATATGCCGAATATCTGTCTGACAGGCGCTTTGTTTATGGCGAAAAGGCTGAAAGCCGCCCGGTAACGCTGATGGACATCGCCACGCTGGGGGCAAAGGTGCTTAAAAAGCAGGGGCTGCTTGACCGGCTTGACGAAAGCGAGGAGGTCAATGCCTGCTCCATTAAAATTATTGCGAATATCGACGGCAGGGAGGAGCCGTGGCTCCTCATGTTTAAAAATGAAACACACAACCACCCCACCGAGATTGAGCCCTTCGGCGGCGCGGCAACCTGCCTTGGCGGAGCTATACGAGACCCCCTTTCGGGCAGGGCGTATGTGTATCAGGCCATGCGGGTGACCGGCGCGGCTGACCCCAACACTCCTTTAGAGGATACGCTCCCGGGGAAGCTGCCCCAGCGCACTATTTGCCGCAAGGCGGCAGCCGGCTACAGCTCCTACGGCAACCAGATCGGCCTTGCCACAGGCCTTGTTTCGGAGCTTTATCATCCCGGGTACGTGGCCAAGAGGCTGGAGACCGGCGCCGTTGTGGCCGCCGCGCCCGAGAGTCATGTTGTAAGAAAACAGCCCGAGGCGGGCGATGTCATACTGCTGCTGGGCGGAAGAACGGGACGCGACGGCATAGGGGGCGCTACAGGCTCCTCAAAAAGCCACGGCGATCAAAGCCTTGAAAGCTGCGGAGCTGAGGTGCAGAAGGGCAACGCCCCGGAGGAGCGCAAGATTCAGCGCCTTTTCCGAAACGCGGAAGCCACCCGCCTTATTAAGCGCTGCAACGATTTCGGCGCCGGCGGCGTTTCGGTGGCCATCGGTGAGCTCGCCGACGGGCTTGACATTAATTTGGACGCCGTGCCGAAAAAATATAACGGCCTTGACGGAACCGAGCTTGCCATTTCCGAATCGCAGGAGCGTATGGCGGTAGTTCTTGCGCCTTGTGATGTGGAGCGTTTTATAAATCTCGCAGAGGAAGAAAACCTTGAAACGGCGATTGTTGCCGCCGTCACAGAGCAGCCCCGCCTGGTTATGAGGTGGCGCGGAAAGGTCATCTGTGATATATCGAGAGAGTTTTTAAACTCCAACGGCGCCAAAAAGCGGGCGCAGGTAAGCGTGCCCCCCACGGCCATTGCGCTTGAGCCTTTGCCGGAGGGGGAGATTGCAAAAACACTGCTTGCCAGGCTTGCAAGCAACCGCTTCTCTCTGCAGAAGGGGCTTGGCAGCCGTTTTGACGGCAGCATAGGGGCGGCGTCGATACTCATGCCCTACGGCGGAGAAAATCAGCTGACGCCGGCGCAGGCTATGGCGGCCACCCTTCCTGTGCTGGAGGGGGAGACCGATACGGCATCTGTCATGGCTTACGGCTTTGACCCCTATCTTATGAGCCAGAGCCCATTCAGAGGGGCGCAGCTTTCGGTGGTCTCCTCCGTTTCTAAGCTGGTTGCAACAGGCGTTTCCCCCGATAAAGTTTATTTATCCCTGCAGGAGTTTTTTGAAAAGCCCAACCGTCTGCCGGGGCGCATGGGCAAGCCCTTTGCCGCGC
>JAVBSJ010000123.1:0-5130 GCA_031547105.1 Oscillospiraceae bacterium | reverse complement strand
TTCCCGCAGGAAACGGCAGACCCAGACGCACGCCGCAGCGGTCAATAGCCTGACCTGCGGAAATGTCCCTTGTGCCGCCGATTATGCGGCAGGCAAAGCTCCTTTCCTTGTGGGGGGACACCAGTAAAAGCTCCGTCGTCCCGCCGGAAAGATGCCACGCAAGGAAGTCCTCCTTAAGCAGGTCAAGCCTGTCCACCGAAAACAGCGCAGAGGCAATGTGCCCTTGCTGGTGTGAATAGGCAAAAACCGGAATGTCCAGAAGGCTGCCAATGCTTTTGGCGACCGACTCCCCTGCCAAAAAGCAGGGCATATAGGAATCCTCAAGCTCGCGTGGCTTGTCCGAATACGCAATTGCGTTAAGCTCACGCTTGCCCAGGCGGGAGATAATTTCCGGAAGCTCCCTGACATGCTGAAACAGGGCATCGCTTTGCCGAAGCCCTAGGCTCCCCTGCGGCACCTTGAGAAACCGTCCCTCAATATGCCAAAAGGCCGACGCATCGTCATAGAGCGCAGCCGAGGTTTTATAGTTGCTGGTATCAAGCCCAAGAATCACTGCTTCAGCTCTCCGGTGACGAATGCACCAAGTATGCCGTTGATAAACGCCGCAGCATCTTCATTGTCATATTTTTTGCACAGCTCCAGCGCCTCATTGACGGAGGCGCCCACGGGTATTTGCATATACAGCATTTCGAACATACTGAGGCGCAGAATACAGCGCGCAATAATCGAAATGCGCCCTACGCTCCACCCCACGGAGTACCTCTCTATATACGAATCCAGCTCCGGCATATGGCTGATAACGCCATCAACGGCTGAGCTGATGTACTTCTCCTGCGCTTTGGAAAGCGGCTCCCTATACAGCTCGTGTTCGCCGGCAAAGGCGGAATAATTGTATTCCACACCGTCTTTTATAAGGATCCGGCTGTCAGCATCAACAAAGTCATTTGTGTACAGCATATGTAATACGAACTCTCTTGCAAGTCTTCGGCTCATAGTGACTCCTTGGTGTAAAGCATTATTAAACGTATTATACACGTTCTTGCATAAAAAATAAACCCCTGCAAGCAGAGGTTTATTAAAAGCGCACTATTTTTTATTCAGACTTATTCCGGTGACAAAAACGTCCACACCGGAAACTGCCAACCCGGTAGCACCTTCAACAGCATTTTTGACATTGCGCTGGAGCTCCTCCGAAATATCGGCGATGGGCTTGCCCAGAATAACCGAGACATAAAGCTCCAGCTTGCAGCGGTTACTGTCATCCTCATCTGCGATTATGCGCACGCCGCGGCTGTTGATTTTACGCGTCAGAATGTCTGTCAGGTCGCTTTGGACATCTGTCGGCGCGGTCATAGCGGCGAGCCCCTCTGTCTCCAGGCAAGCGCCCACGGCGATAGAGGCGACAACGTCGTATGATATTTTTACCACGCCTTCTCCGCTGTTTATAATGAAATAGGTTTTGTTTTCACTCATATCATCACTCCCTGCCTGTATTTTATTATATACGGGCTGCTTTTGCAAGTTTTATCTGCCTTCTCACAAAATCCCGGCAGGGAGCCTGACAGCGCTTCAGGCGGTTTCCAGTATCTTTATTTTGCCTGGCTCCGCACCTGTTTCACTGATGACAATTTCGGTTATTTTCGCCACATCGCTGTCCTGCAGCCCTTCCGGCAGCTTTGCGATTATGACATTGATACCGTTATCATTGACAAAAACAACGCAGTCCTTATAGCCCTTTGCCTTTATCATATTCTCAATTCTGGATTCCTTTACGGCGGCTTCCGCCAGAACCTGTATCGATGCGCTGGCCGCCGCCGCGGCCGTCTTGTCGGTATTCTGATTGTCAACTGTCGCGTTAAGTATGTTTACGGCTTCATCCCTTGCCTGCTGGCGGGACAGCCTGGCTTCGGAAAAATAATCGTCTGATACGGCAGAGCCGGAGGTTTCCTGCGAAAGCTCGCTTCCGTCTACCAGCTGTGCCTCACCCAGGATTTTACCGCTCTCAAAATCGGAGACCGAATTGTACTCATTCCCCTTGTTGTAGCTCCAATTGAGATAGACCGCCACGCAAAGCATCAGCGCCACGACCGAATATACTGCACCCTTTTTCCTTGGCATAACCATTGCCTCCCTATTTCATTTTTGATACTACTATGTTGTCGGATGTAAGGCCGGTAAGCGAGCTTACAGCGCGGGTTACCTCCAGCTTGATACCGGAAGCATCCCCTCCGTCACAAACCACCAGCGCACCCCGATATTCAGGCGCAAGGGTTTTGACCGTCACCGGAGCTCCCCCGCTGCCCGAACCCACCGACACCAGCGTCCCCTGCCGGTCGTAAGAGCTTGAGCCGTTGCTCTGGCTTGTGCTTTCCTGCTCGTTATAGGCAAAAATCTGTTGTGCGCCGCTTTTGGCAGTAAGCACCACCTTTACCCTTCCTACTCCGTTGATTTGGGATAAAATATCCTCCAGCTTGCCTTCCGTTTCCTTTAGGTCGGGCATGGCATCCCGGCTTTCTGGAGCTTCCTGCGGTGCGCTGCCGCCGTATGGAAATGCGGCGAGAAACAACCCCGCAAGGCACACTATGAGGACATACTTATATTTATCTAATCCCTTCTTGAAATATTCCAATATTTTTGTGTTCATGTGCCTTCCTCCATGACGGTAATTTTGGTTATATCAAGCAGGCATTCCTGCGCGATCATCGTCCTAACCTGCTGGGCTTTTTCTCCACCTGCGCCTGAATGCGTCACCGTTGCACCTGTAATCTCAATGCTCGTGTCATTGCTCATGGTGTAAAGTATTTCAACATTACACTCCAGGCCGATAATTTGTGCGCGGCGTTCAAGGTATTCTTCTACCTGCATCGCTATGGCGTAGGCGGCATAGGTGCCGGTATCGGTAATTGCCGCCGATACGCCCTGCTCAAGCTCCAGCTTATCCGGCAGAAGCTCTGCAAAGTCAATTTCAGGTGCCCCTCCCAGCAAGGCAATAATCATCATACAGGCGCAAGCAAGCCTGACGGCTTCCTTTTGCGCGCCGCCGCCTGCTATAGCAAGGGCGCAAAAGCATAACATCGAGGTAATAAACAGCTTGGCAATGTATCCGAAAACGGCTTGTATCATGTTTTCATCACCACCGTACTGATAACAAAGGAGAGGAGCTGCAGGGCGCAGCAGGTCCCCAAAAGCCCTAAGGCAATGCCGTAGCTGTCCGAAACACTTTCCAGAAGCGACGACACCGTACCACCTGCCATAGAGGTTGAAAGCATAGCCAAAAGACGGAACACGATATACTTTGTCATTGCCGCCACAAATGGCACCAGGCAGACCGCTATTGCCGCCAGAAATCCATATATCCCAATTGCGTTTTTAAGAACTACCGCGCCAGATAGAATTGTATCGGTCACATCGGATACAATGCTGCCCAGCACCGGAACTGTGCCGGAGATGGTCATTTTAGCCGTTTTCAGTGTAACTGCATCGGTGCCGGAGGCAATAAGACCAGATAGACTTATATACACTGTGTACAGCACCAAAAAGTACTTAAAGAATCCTAATGTAGCCTTTTTTATTAGATGGGCAACCGATGCTATCATTTTATTTTCTGCAACAAGCCCCGCGGCTGACAGCATAAGATAGCTGTAAATTGCCGGTATCAGTACATTGGCGGCCACCGCCATAAGCAGGTTGGAGAAAAGCATGGTCGCCCCGCCTGTAGAAACTGCCGATACCGGCCGCCCGCTTATGGCGATGGCCGCGGCAAAGACCGGAATAATAGCTGCCGACAGTCCGCGAAGACCCGCTATAGAGCGTTGGCAGGAGCTTAGAATGGTCGATGTTCCCGATATACACAAAGCTGTTATAGCGCAAACCGCCGTTATATCCAAGGTTTTTTTTAATACAGCGGACTCTGTCGCATGTGAAAAGGAGCTTAGCACCCCATTGAGCAGACATATTGCCAATATGATGAAGCCCTCAGACATGGATTTGCGCAGGCCGCTCCGCAGCAGGGACAAAGCGCCCTTTGCGATGCCGCTCAAGCCTTTGTCAAGCTGCGCGTTTTCGGGTGAAGCTCCCTCAAGATATTGCTCCGCTTCATAGGGCAGGGCGTCCGGGATTGATGTAGTGTCAAGCAGCTCGGAGGCGTGGCAGGGCGCCGCAAGCATAAAAATACAGATAAATGACAAAGCAGTCTTTTTCATTCCTCCACCTATAAACTTCCTATGAGGTTCAAAACCTCCTCAAATAGTGGCAGCATACATATAACCGAAGCCAAAACGGCAAACAGCTCCACCTGGGTTGCCAAGGCGCGGTTGCCCCCGTCCCTGCAAAGCTCAGCCGTGATGCGGGAGCATAGGGTGATGCCCAGTACCTTCAGCATTGGCGTAAGCAGGCCGGAGCTTATGCCGCCCAGCAGCGTAAGCCGTTTTACCTCGGTAAACAGCACACCGCCTGTCCTGATGACAAATGCCAGCACAACAAATGCGCATATGGCATAAAAAGCAAAGGCTATAGACCCGCTCCCGTCCTTCACAAGCTGAAACATAATAACCATTGCCAGGCTTACAGCTGCCAGCTTTACCATTTCTTCCATAACTAAAACCCAAAGGTGCTTTTTATCAGGGAAAACATGCGGCTGATCTGGTCAATTATCATCATCATGACTACAATCAGTCCCGCAAGCGTCGTCATCATGGCCTGCTCCTCCCTGCCGGAGCGCACCAGCAGCTGGTTAAGCACAGCGACCAGTATGCCTATTGCCGCCACCTTGAAAATCAAATCAACTTCCACCTACGGCCCTCCTTCCGGGCTATATAATAATAAGCGCAATCACTATTCCGCATGTGACGCCGACCGCCTTATAAAGGCGCCCCTTGACTGCTTTTTCATCGCTGGCGAGAGTCACCTGCTCCTCAAGCCCTTTTATGGCCTTGTTGATGGCGCTCGCCTGTGTAGAGGGGTCGTATTTCCCGATGACGGAGCTGACATGGCTCAAAACGCCAATATCGTCAGAAGTAAGCCCGCTTCCGGCAAGCAGGGGTATTGCACGCCTGGAGGCCTGAGAAAAAGTCATGCCGATGGCGGTGAACCTGACGATTTCGCTGTAAAAAGCAAGGGCGCTTCCCTTAC
>JAVBSJ010000044.1:0-13065 GCA_031547105.1 Oscillospiraceae bacterium | reverse complement strand
TTCATAAGGGCGGTTTTAACCGCATGTTCAATTCCGCCGCAGCAGGGGACTTCCATCCGGATCACGGTCACCGACTTAATATCGTTGCTTTTTATGATTGCGCAGAGCTTTTCGCTGTAGTCCCCCTCATCAAGCTTGGGACAGCCGATTAAGGTGACCTTGTTTGTCATGAACCTATTGTGGAAGTCTCCGTAGGCATAGGCCGTGCAGTCGGCCGCAATCAGAAGGTTGGCGCCGGAAAAGTATGAAGCGTTGACGGGGGCAAGCTTGATTTGTACCGGCCACTGATTGAGCTGTGAAGCGACCTGTGCGTGCTGCGCAGGGGCGGCAGCGGGGCTGTCCTCACGCTTGATAGCCTTGGAATGGCTTCCCGGGCAGCCGCAGGGAAGAGGTTTTGCGCTTTCAGCCATGTTTCGCTTCACTTCCTCCTCGTTGTATGCGTCGGCCTCCCGCTCTTCAAAGCTGATGGCGCCGGTGGGGCAGACAGGGAGGCAATTGCCAAGTCCGTCGCAGTAATCATCCCGCAGAAGGGTCGCTTTTCCCTCCACCATACCGATAGCACCCTCGTGGCAGGCGTTTACGCACAGCTCGCATCCGATACATTTTTCACTGTCGATTTTTATAATTTTACGTACCATTTTTAGTACCTCCTTGATTCTTTGGCCTCATTATAATATAATCAAAACAAAAATTCCGTGGTTAAAACCACGGAATGAAAGAAGAAATAAAAATTATGAAAAAATATTATGAAGTGCTTAAGACTGTTGAATTGCTCAAGGGGATAGAGGCAGATCAATTTGAGCAGATGTTTTCCTGCCTGGGCGCATCCCTAAAGCGCGCGGAGAAGGGGGAAAGCCTGCTTAGAGCGGGGGAAAGGCCTGTATTTTTAGGCATTGTGCTTTCGGGAGAGCTGCATATAGTTAAGGAAGGGCTTGACGGTGAGCGCACTATTGTCGCGCCCCTCGGAAAGGGGGATATTTTTGCCGAGGCTCTCTGCTGCGCCGGTATCGAGGAAAGCCCGGTGTCGGTATTTGCTGCGGAGGAGGCGGTTGTGCTGCTTTTGAGGTTTGACCGTATTCTCCATACATGCTCCAACGCATGTGTTTTCCACCAAAAGCTTATTGAAAATATGCTGCTGTTAATTGCCCGAAAAAATATTATGCTGCAAAGCCGCATGGATATTATGCGTCTTAAGACAATCAGGGCAAAGGTGTTGAGCTACCTGGATTCTTTCCCCCATGAAGCGGGCGGTGAGGTTGCCATACCCTTCAGCCGGGAGGAAATGGCAGACTTTCTTTGCGTGGAGCGCAGCGCCTTATCACATGAGCTGTCAAAAATGAAGAGGGAAGGGCTTCTGGATTACCGCAAGAACCGGTTTACGCTTAAAACCGGAGGGAAATAGGCGGAAAGCTTTCACCCCGGAAGAGCGGGCTGGATATAAAAAGCAAGCCCCCTTTCCTGCAGCTATGCTTTTGGAATCAGTCTACCGTTGTTGGGGTTCGGCCTTTCCCAACGGTTTCCCCCAACAGGCTTTGCCATGTGCTGCAGTCCGCAATACCCGTTGCCGGAAGGCCGCGGCTGGATTGATATGCCGTAAGCGCCGACCGGGTTGCCGCGCCGAAAATGCCGTCCAGACCGCCGGTTGCAAAGCCGCGTGTGTTGAGAGAATCCTGCAAAATAAGCACATACACATTTTTGCTCCCCCGCTGCAGTTGAGGATAGCCGCCTGAAGCACAGGCATAGGGCTGCTGCCGCCTATCCAAATGCACCCACGTTGGAGAAATCGCCACCGGTTCTATGTAGCTCCACAGGCCTGAGGCCTGAGCATCGGCCCGCAAGGCGGCCCGCTTTGCGTCTGTCCAGCCTTGCCCCACGTCAAACGCGGTGCCCGCATAATGCTGTGACTGCGCACCGTGTCCCCCTTCCCACGGTCTTCTGAAGGCGTAACCGACGTTGATAGGGGAGCCCCAACGCTGTCTTTGCGTGTTCCAGGCCTGCATGGTGTATTTGGACGTCCATAAGGTGCTGCTTTTGCTGGCGCCTCTGAACTCACTGACCTTCAGGGAGCCTCCGAGGTTATACGGCATGGGGTCGCTTTCCTTGCGTTGGTAAGTTTCCATGCGGTCGAAGTCATTATTATAAACTATTATCTTGGCCATAATTACCGCCTTTAATCTGCTTATATTTTACTATATCCTATTCAGCAGAGGCCGAAATGCCACTTCCGCGCGTTGCAAACAAACAAAATATATGTTAGACTGTCTTGACAGCTACGGAGGTCATATATGAAAAGATGGATAGCCAAGCATCACACATTATTTATAATTGCAGCCTATGCGTCACTGCTTGTGCCGATAGAAATCGCCGTTATTACAGACAGGCTTGATTTTATCCCCGCGCTGTTTCTGGTAGTCATAGCGGCGCTGACTGTTGTTTTGACAGGCAACCTTGCCATTAATTCCCTGCTTAAAGCGGCGGTCAGGGAAATGGACGATAACTGCGACCCCTTTCCCCTCAATGAAGAGTGCCTCAAAATGATGGGATACGCACTCAACAAAAGCTATAAAGTGTATTTGCAGATCAACCGTGCCGCGGCGTTAAGCGAAATGAATATGATGGATGAAGCGCTGGCGCAAATGAAGGTAGCAAAAGTGGACAGGCGCAGCACAAGAGCGGCGAATAAGCTTGTGTATCATTTGAATATGTGCGCTTTTAAGCTGTCGACCGGGGAAAATGAGGAAGCGAGACAGTATTTCCAAACCGCTGAGGAGTTTTTGGCAAAGAGGAAGCAAACAAAAAGCCTTAAGCTGCTGGAAAACCTTTTTATCAGCCACAGAATAAGGTTTGCGCTGCTGGGCGGAGAGCTGCAAAAGGCGGAGGAGCTGGCTGCACTGCTGGAAAACCGCAATAAACGCGGCGAGCTCCACAACAGATATAAATGGGCGACAATACATGCGGCATTTGGCCGCAAAAGTGAAGCGCTGGAGCAGCTGGAAATTGTGCTGACGAACGCAAACCGCCTGGTGCGCCTGCGTTTGGCAGCCGAAGAATTGGAAAGCAAGCTGAAGCAGGAATAAGGAAACCCCGCAGGCCTATGGCCTGCGGGGTTTTGTTATGCTATTCGGGCTTATTATCGCCGCCCGAGTCCTGTGCTTCGGACGGAGTGCAGGTGTCGCACCGGCATTCGCCTCCGCCGCTCTTTTGCTCATCCTTATTGCAGGCGCAGCCTTTATGCTCACCGCTGAAGACGCGGGGGTCAAAGTCCTTTCGGTATTTGCGCATTTGCTCCGCCCAGGCGATGAACCGCGCCTGGCTCATACCGCCAAGCTCATTGGCCCAGTGCATGAATTGCTTTGTGCTCATGCTTCCGACCTCGCCGATCCACTTGAGAAACTCGTCCTGATCCATCTCACCTATCTTTTTTGCCCAGCTGCGGACCATATTTTCAAGCGCCGCTTCATGCCGCTCAAAGGGATTGGGCCGGTCATTGGGGTAAGCCTCAACCAGCGTTTCAAGCTTCTCGATAAGACGGTCGATATACCCTTCAAGCTGTATCAGCTCCCCGTCTGTAAAGATGTTAAACATCATATCCAGCTCGGCCTGCTGCTCAGAAGCTTTTTCACCTTCGGGAGTTAGGCGGACTATCATGGCGCGGCGGTCAGCGTCAGAAATTGTGCGGGTGATATAGCCGCTTCTTTCAAGCTTGTTAAGCAGTTCCCCCAGCGACTGGGGACGCATATCCAGCAAATAGCAAAGGTCGCGCTGGCTTATTTCCGGTCTGAGCTTGAGCAGGGAGAGTATGCGGCCCTGGCCGCGGTGGGGGTCACCCATAGGGCCGTGCTTGCGATGTCCGGCCATGCTGCATCGCCTCATCAGCCACTCAAGGCGCAGCAGCTTGCCGTAGAGGTCAGTTTGTTCGTTGCAGGATTCGTTAAATCTTTCGTTCATGTATTTCCTCCGTTTGTATTATGCGAACATTTCAGACAGGTACCTTACAAATTGGAGTATAAGGGAGTTCTGTCAATCTGTCAACAAAAAACATAAGGTACCTTAAAAAGTTTACATTTTCGTAATTATTTGTAAAAGCAGCCATGATAAAATAAAAGTCAAAAGCCTGCATACACGGCCATCAGATGTCCGCAGCAGGGAAAGGGAAGACGCGAAGCCTGAATATGCGCGGGAAGCGCGTTGTGCCTCTACCTATTTTATGTTATACTGTCTTGAAAGATAATCTTTTTTGGGGAGCGTATATGAAAAACCCTTTTTCTGTAAAAAAACCCGAGCATGAGGACGTAGTCATTCAAAAAGAAATGGCGCGGATTTTTGCCTCTCCTGAGCGCGGGCTGAGCGGCGAGCAGGCCAAAGAGCTTATGGAAGCCGGATACGGCAATGAAGACAAGGGCACCCGTGTCCGCACCAATTCTGAAATTGTCAGAGATAACGTCTTTACTTTTTTCAACTTGATTTTTATTGTCCTGGGAGCGTGTCTCATCACTGTGGGAGAGTTCAAGAACATGCTCTTTCTCGGCATTGCCGCTATAAATACCGTCATAGGCATTTTTCAGCAGATTCGCTCCCGCAACACGCTGTCAAAGCTGGCTATTTCAGCAGCTTCAACCACATTGACCGTAAGAGACGGGGCTTGCTGCGATATTCCCTCTCATGAACTGGTGCGCGATGACGTAGTTGAGCTTTTTGCCGGGAGGCAGATTCCGGCAGACGCCATTGTTTTGTCAGGGACTGTGCAGGTCAATGAGGCGCTCGTGACAGGTGAGGCTGAGCCGGTTACAAAATACACGGGGGACGAGCTTCTCTCCGGCAGCTTTGTCATTTCCGGCAGGTGCCGTGCAAGGCTGGACAAGGTGGGGGCAGATTCTTACGCCACAAAGCTGGAAATAGAAGCCAAGAAAAACAAGACCAGCCGTTCAGAAATGATGCGTTCACTGGACAAGCTTATAAAGTTCATCGGTATTTTGCTTATCCCCATTGGGGTGGCGTTAATGCTTAATCAATACTATGTGCTGAAAATCGGCTTTAAGCCGGCGGTGGTGTCTATGGTGGCGGCGCTGGTGGGCATGATACCTGAGGGGCTTTATCTGCTGACCACCGTCGCGCTTGCCATCGGCACAATAAAGCTGGCAAGGGGGCGTACGCTGGTTCAGGATATGGATTCTATCGAGGCGCTTGCCCGCGTTGACATAATTTGCGTCGACAAAACCGGCACCATAACTATGCCGGAAATGGCGGTCAGCGGCATAGTTCTGCTAAACAGCGCGGAATATTCAGAAAACGCTGTGCGGAATGTTTTTAACGAATACTGCGCTGTTATTGACGCCGACAATGACACTGCCAAGGCCATGAAAAGCTACTTTGCCATGCCCTCCACATGGCAGGCTGAGGAGGTTTCACCCTTTACCTCTCAGACGAAATGGAGCAGCGTCACCTTCAAGCGCGAGGGCACCTATGTTTTAGGCGCGCCTGAGTTTGTTCTCGGCAGTCACTATGGCCGATACGACGCTCTGCTGGCGCCATATATGAGTACGGGGGATCGTGTGCTCTTACTCTGCAAATATTCAAAAGCCCCTGTACAGGGAGACTTGATGGGCACGCCTGCCCCTCTTGCATTGGTGCTGATCGGAAATCCCGTCAGGCCGGACGCGGCGCAGACCTTTGACTATTTTATGCGCAGCGGCGTTTCCATTAAGGTCATATCGGGCGATAATCCCGCCGCCGTTTCTGCCATAGCTGTTAAGGCGGGTATTCAGGACGGGGAGCGATATTTTGATGCCTCCTCCGCCAAAAGCGACGGGGAGCTTATGCGCGCCGCCACAGAATACACCGTTTTCGGTCGTGTTACCCCCGACCAGAAGCGTATTATCATCAGGGCGCTTAAAAAGGCGGGACACACGGTGGCAATGGTGGGGGATGGTGTCAACGATGTTCTCGCCCTTAAGGACGCTGACTGTTCGGTTGCCATGGCCTCGGGAAGTGATGCTGCCACCCATGTGGCGCAGCTGGTGCTGCTGGACTCGGATTTTTCCGCCATGCCGAAGGTTGTTGCGGAGGGGCGCCGTATTATCAACAATATACAGCGGGCGGCATCGCTCTTTCTCGTAAAAACCATATTCTCCTTTTTCATGTCTCTGATAACTCTCGTGGCTGCGATGCCGTACCCGTTCGTGCCAATCCAGCTTTCGCTGATAAGCTCCCTCACCATAGGCATACCGGGGTTCTTTCTCGCGCTGGAGCCCAACACCGAGCGCGTCAAGGGGCGGTTTATGCAAAACGTGCTGCAAAGGGCTTTTCCGGGCGGCGCGACAAATCTGCTTATCATTTGCATGGCTGAGCTTTTTGCATTCGCCTTCGCCTTTAAGGTTGCGGAGCTTTATACCATCTCCACCTTGCTGATGCTTGGTATCGGGCTTATGGTGCTTTACAAGGTTTGTATACCCCTGGATTGGAAGCGCAGGGGGATATGCATAGGGATGGGGGTATGCGCGACCGGCGCCGTACTCATTGCGCCGGAAGCTTTTTCGCTTGTGAGCCCCAGCTTGCAGACCGGCCTTGTGTATGTTGTGCTGCTTGCGTTATCGTGGCCGGTGATGGAGACGGTGGAAAAGCAGTTTGAAAAGGGGCTGGCGGCTTTTGAAATTTTCAAGAAAGGCCGCGCTGAAAAGAAAAGCCAGAAATCCGGTGCGAAGTAAGGGCGGTGTAGCTGCAGGAAAGACCGTCATTATGCATACATATAAAGTTACCCCCATGCAATGCGGCAATTGCATGGGGGTGTTGTGTTATTGTCCCGATCGGGATGCCTTTAGCGTTCTGTACTCTGTTTTGAATACTCCATGGCAGACTTCACTGCGTTCAGCCACCCTTTATATTTTTCAGATGCCGATGCGATACCTGCACTTGACGGAGAAAACAGCGCCTGAGGCCTGCGCAGGGCTGTCAGCTCTGCTTCATCATGCCAAAAACCGCATTGCAGACCGGCAAAAAAAGCGGCGCCCAGGGCGGTTGATTCAATGTTTTGGGGTCTGTCTATTGCTACGCCCAAAAGGTCGGCCTGAAAGCCAAGAAGCAGCTCACTGCGGCTGGCGCCGCCGTCTGCCCGCAGGGTCAGAAGAGGGGTGCCGCTGTCGCTTTCCATTGCCACAGCCAAATCCTTGACCTGGTAGGCAATTGCCTCAAGCACAGCGCGGGCAAAGTGATTGCGGGAGCATGCGCGGGTCAAGCCAAATATAGAGCCGCGGGCATACATATCCCAGTATGGGGCGCCTAAGCCGGTAAAGGCCGGCACGATGTACATTCCTGCGCTGTCGGGCACCAGCCCGGCCAATTGGTCACATTCCTGTGCCGAATCTACCATGCGCAAATCGTCTCTCAGCCATTTTATGACCGAGCCTGCGTTAAAAACACTGCCTTCCAAAGCATATGTGACGCTGTCTCCAATGCCCCAGGCTATGGTTGAGAGCAGCCTGTTTTTTGACTCGACACGGCTGGCGCCCACATTCATAAGCATAAAACAGCCGGTGCCGTAAGTATTTTTCGCCTGACCCTTTTCAAAGCAGCACTGCCCGAAGAGGGCGGCGTGCTGGTCTCCCGCAACGCCGGTTATAGCAATTCCGGCTAGTCCCTCCAAACCCCTCACATCCTCAATTTCGCCGAAATCGGAGGAGCAGGGAAGCACCTGCGGCAGGATTGACAAGGGCACGCCGAAAAGCCCGCAAAGCTCCTCATCCCATGTAAGGGTGTTGATGTTAGAGAGCATGGTGCGGCTTGCGTTGGTATAATCGGTCACATGGCGTTTGCCGCCTGTCAGATTCCATATAAGCCAGCTGTCAATAGTGCCGAAGGCCAAGCTGCCGCTGTCCGCAAGCCTTTGCGCCTCGGGGACATTCTGCAATATCCACCGTATTTTGCTGGCGGAAAAATAGGCGTCCGGAAGCAGGCCGGTTTTAGCGGCAATCATATCCGCATGCCCGGCTTCGGCAAGGGCTGCGCAAAAATCAGCCGTGCGGCGGCACTGCCAGACAATGGCGTTATAAACAGGCTTGCCCGTTTGCTTGTCCCATAAAACAACCGTTTCCCGCTGGTTTGTGATGCCGGCGCAGACAATATTGTCTGCGGTTGCCTGCGCGGCGCGGCAGGCATCACCTATAGCCAGCGTCTGGCTGAAAAGTATTTCCATCGGGTCATGCTCCACCCAGCCGTTCTGAGGGAATATTTGGGCAAACTCATGCTGCGCGATGGCAGCAATATCGCCGTTATGGTCAAATAATACGGCGCGGGAGCTGGTCGTACCCTGATCTATAGCAAGGACATATTTTTTATTGCTCATGGACGGCCACCTCGTCAAGCCAATCGGCAACATCGCTGTAAACCTGATGGCGACCAAGCTCGTTGAGGATCTCGTGGCGCATTTCGGGGTAAAGGTGGCAGGCCACCGCTTGGTTTGCTGCCAGCAGCTGATCACGCACCCAGATAACACCCTTACCGTAATCACCCACAGGATCCTCCGCCCCGGAAATAAGCAAATAGGGGACAGCGTGTGTCTTTTTTGCCCAGGTGCGGTTGCGCACATATGACATACCGGTAAACATGTCATAAAAGCCCCTTGTAGTAAAGCAAAAACCGCATTCAGGGTCGGCCATATATCGCAAAACCTCCCCGTCGTCACGTGTGAGCCAGGCCTTTTCAAAGCAGGGCTTCGGTATGCGCTTGTTATATGAGCCGAAAGCCAGTCTGTCAAGAAGGTGGTTTTCAGCCCTCCATTTTCCGGCAGCGCCAAATGCTTCGGCGATTGCCCGTGCCGGCAGAACAGCGGGGGCGGGGCCGCCGGTCCCGCACAAAACAAAGGCCGAATATATACTGCCGCGTTTGTCACATGCGGCAAGTGAGGCTAAAAAGGAGCCCATACTATGTCCCATCAGCACAAGGGGAAGACCCTCAAAATGCTTGCCTGCAATTTTCCCTACGGCCAGAAGATCGCGCAGAGTGGCCTTCCATCCGTCAGCCTCGGCAAAAAAGCCCCTGGGCTCATCCTCAAGACGGGTTTTCCCATGGCCCCTGTGGTCATTGATGATAACGGCATATCCTCTGCAGGCCAAAAACTCAGCAAAGTCCCTATAGCGGGCGCCGTGCTCCGCCATGCCGTGGGCTATTTGAACAACACCCTTGATGTCACCGTCCGGCGTCCATTCCCGGACAAATAAACGGTGGGTCAGCTCGTTACTCAAATAGTATTCATTGTAAATTGCCGTAAAAACCACTCCAATCAATTTGCTGCCGGACATCCTGCCGAGAGAAGAAAGCGAAAAACATATGAAAAATATGATAAAACCTTAAGCATGCTTGCCTTTTGCGGGGGGGATTCTCTGAGCGGTACATCCCCCTCAAGATAAGTGCCGTCCCCACCGACAATGCGCGACTGCTGTGCCAGTGTGTCTAAATATTCGTTCATGCAGGCGGCAAAGGGCTGGCCTGTGACAACAAGCATGTTTTCAGTGTTGGTATACACACTGCGCTCATCAAGATTGAAGGAGCCCAGAGCCGCCCAGTTATCGCCTGCCGCGCATTTAGAGTGTATGGAACCGCTTCCCTGATATTCGCTTACCGTTATATCGGCCTTAAGCAGGTCGCCGCGTATGGTCATGTAGCCGGAGAAGGCGGGAAAGTTGGGAGAGGAAGCCATGGAGTTTGTCTGCAGGACAAATGCCTCCAAGCCCTCTCTTGTGTCTGCAAGCTTGTCAATAATATCGGTGCCAACGGGGCAATAGGGTGTTTGCAGGCGCACAGTGCCGCTTGAATTGCCCAGCAGCTCCAGCATGTTGTACAGCAGCTCCGGCCGCTTCGGCCTCGGAAGAATGGAGTTGTGTATAAGGGTGATTTTATCAGTGGGCAGATAAGAAACGGCGGCATCCTCCATAGGGGCAAAATACTGGGGATACTGCATTTCCAACAGCTCGGCAGCCGCCAGCATTGAGTTAATATCCAGATATATACCTGAGGAATCAGGCTGTGTAGAGCTAAAGGGCTTTACACAGTCCAGAGACCAGAAGGTCTCGAAATATTCATTTACCTGAGGCAACACGCTGCCCTCACCGCCGCCTTTTACAATTGCGTCCAAATCAAAGGCATACTCGTTTTCAAACCAGGGGGCGGAAAAAAAGCGGTCACTTATATTGCGTCCGCCGAGGATAAGGTGCTTCTCGTCTGCGATTATGTACTTGTCATGCATAAAGGCGTTCCATGTCCAGGGGCGAAAAAGATCCCACGGATTGTAAAGCCTTACTGTGATATTATCGTGCGCCGATATGAGAGAAAGGAGGCTGCGGCACTTTCTAATTGAAGGCGCCTTGCCATCCAGAAGAAGGCGAACCTTGACACCTCGCTCAGCCGCCTTATAAACCTCTGACAGGAAAATGACCGATGTGCCGTCATTTTCGCCTTCGATGGCATAATAGCTGATGTCAAGGTTTGTTTCAGCGTTTCTCAGCACTTCCAAACGGGCGAGAAAGGCGGTGCGGCCATCCTCAAGAAGGGCAATTTCATCTGCACACGGGGCGTCCGCCGGGGGAAGCGCACCTGCATGCTCCGCCTTGAAGGAATCTGTGACATCGGGATGCCACAGGTAGGGGAGAAGTGCCGCGGCAAGGGTAGCTGCGGCAACAAGCATAACAAGCTTAATGACTTTTTTGATTATGCGTTTCAACAAATCCCCCCAAAAGAAGTTAGAAAAACCATACCACAGATAAATGAATAATTTATGAACTAAAGGACAAAAACTGCGGCAAAAAGCATTTTTTACTGTTTTGTAATAATCCTTGGTAGGACATATTCTAATTTTTTTCTGAAAAGCTATTGACATTGACGTTACGTAAAGGTTTATTATGGGCTTAACGGAGGGGATTAAATGGAATACAGCATAAACAAACTGGCAAAGCTTTCGGGAGTGAGCTCAAGAACCCTGCGGTATTATGATGAGATCGGGCTGCTTAAGCCGCGCCGGATCAGCTCATCAGGCTACCGCGTATATGGTACAGCGGAGGTGGACGCGCTTCAGCAAATACTTTTTTACAGGGAACTGGGCATTGAGCTTTCAGAAATAGGCCGGATAATCAGCTCCGGGGATTTCAGCAGAACTGAGGCGCTTCACGGGCATTTGGCGCAGCTGCAAAGCCGCAGGAAGCAGCTGGATGTGCTGATTGACAATGTCACCAAAACTATTATGAATGAGGAGAAGGGATATACCATGAAAGACAGCGAAAAGTTTGAGGGCTTCAAAAAGAACCTTGTTGAAGAAAATGAAAAAAAATATGGCACGGAGATCCGTGAAAAATACGGAGAAGAGGCGGTGAAGAAAAGCAACGCCCAGTTTATGAATATGTCACAGGCTGATTACGACAGAATGACAGAGCTTGGGGAGCGTATCGGCGCACTGCTTAAGCAGGGGGTTACCGAAGGACTTGCCCCGTCCTCCGAGGTGGGACGCCAGGCCGCAGAGGCTCACAAAGCGTGGATAACCTTTGCCTGGGGTCACTACAGCAGGGAGGCTCATATAGGCCTGACAGAAATGTACCTTGCGGATGAGCGCTTTAAAGCCTATTATGACAAAGAGGTAGAGGGCTGCGCCTTGTTCCTTAAGGAAGCCGTTGCGCTGCTGGGCGAGGAATAATTTGACACACGGCGGCACAAAAGTATATACTTAAAGCGGCAGCCTTAGGCTGCCGCTTTAATAATTAAATGAAAAGAGTGTTGATATGTTCCGACTTCCCCGGTATAACGCGCCTGATTTTACCCTTCCTTTTTTGAAAACGGCCAAGGAGGCACTTTTCCTGCCGGCGCCCCTTGACGGCGTTGCCCCGGACAATTACCACGCCACCGGCATTTTCCCCGAGTATTTTTTGTGCGACGGCACATGGCTGCTGGCCGGTGAAAGCCGCATGGATTCGGTGGCGGTATTGAAGGAGGGGGTCATCCATATCGTCGAGAAGCGCAGGCTGAAGCAGGGGGATATGGTGGCCGTCGGCCGCACAGAGGATGGCAGCCAGGGGATTTATGTCAATACACAGCCCTTTGCCGAGGATAAAAAGCAAGGGGATGCCTTTGCCTTTCGGCAGGGACGCACACGGGAGACCGCCTATTCAAAGGATTATGATGAGCTTTATGAGCTGCTTAAGCATGAAAAGGAAAATGGCGGAAGCATAGTTTGGGTCTTGGGCCCCGCCTGCACCTTTGACAGCGATTGCCGCAGTGCCATGGCCGATATTGTCAAGGCGGGATATGTCCAGGGTCTGCTTGCGGGCAACGCCCTTGCCACCCACGATCTGGAGGCAGCCATGTTCCGCACGGCGCTGGGGCAGGATATTTATACCCAGGAAAGCCGCCATAACGGACACTACAACCATATTGACACAATAAATGCCGCAAGGAAATACAGCACAATCAAGGCCTTTGTAGAGGGTGAGGGCATTGGGGACGGCATAATGCACGCATGCGTTACAAATGGCGTTCCCTTTGTGCTGGCAGGCTCTATCAGGGATGACGGTCCCTTGCCTGAGGTCATCGGGGATGTGTATCAGGCTCAAAACGTAATGCGTGATATAATCAAAAATGCTACGACGATTATTTGCATGGCCTCTGTGCTGCATTCGGTTGCGGCAGGGAACATGACCCCCTGCTTCCGCCTTCAGGAGGATAGAATAAGGCCGGTGTATTTTTACTCGGTGGATATATCGGAGTTTGCTGTTGGAAAGCTGTCAGATAGGGGCAGCCTGTCGGCAAAATCCATTGTAACCAACGTACAGGATTTCTTGGTCAACGTTAAAAAGGGTCTAGGGATCTGAATTAATCATGTAATATATCAGGAGACCCCTCACGAATGTGTGGGGTCTTCAGCATATGGTGGGTTATTGCTTTTCAAGATCGTCAAGGGCATTTTGACCGGCGGCTGTCAGCGCGAAGCTTCCAAGCTCCACAAACGGGGTATCAAAGCCGAAGCCGCGGGCTTTTGCCTCAGTGGCTGTTTCAATACAGCTTTTATGCAGCGGGCATTCAAGATAGCTT
>JAVBSJ010000076.1:0-8166 GCA_031547105.1 Oscillospiraceae bacterium | reverse complement strand
CGGCCGTTTTCGGCACAGTCGATGGTGATTTTTATATCCTCCAGCAAGGTTGTGACGATTTCGCGGTTTATCTCTATATCATCAACCAGAAGCATATGACAGCGGCTGAAGGTGCGGTTGTTTGCCGCCGCCGTTATGCTTTCAGGCTTGTGCAGCGCGCTCTTATCAATGACAAGCTCGTTAATTGCGTTGAAGATAGAGGATTGGAAAAGGGGCTTTTGTATAAAGCGGGTTATACCTGCTTCGCCGGCCTCCTCCTGGATGGCGCTCCACTCAGAGGCGGAGATCATAATGACATTAATGCCTTCACCGGTGAGCTGCTTGATTTTTTGCGTCGTTTCAACTCCGTTCATGCCCTCCATCAGGTAGTCGACAAAAACAATGTCATAGGGCGCGTTGAGCTTGACAGCGGTGTCAACAAGGGCGACAGCATCCTCACCGCTGCCAATCAGGTCGCATTGAATGCCGAATGCGTCAAACAGGCGTTCAAAGTAGTCAAGCACCGTCTGATCGTCATCGACCACCAGCGTCCGCAGGCTGGTATACAGGGACTTGTCATATATCCTTTTTGCTGAGGCGGGAGCGTGCTTGATATTGGCGGTAAAGAAGAACTTGCTCCCCGCGCCCGGCACGCTTTCAACGTCAATAGTGCCTCCCAGCATTTCGACTATTCTTTTGGAGATGGCAAGCCCCAGCCCGGTTCCGCCGAACCTGCGGGCAGTGCTTCCCTCAGCCTGCTCAAAGGAGTCAAAAAGCGTATGCTTCTGCTCCTCAGAAATGCCGATACCTGTGTCGATAACCTCCACAAGGACGCGGCTTTCATTGTCATCGATGCGTGAAACAAGCTTTACATTAAGGTGAATGCTTCCGTGGTCGGGTGTGAACTTGACGGCGTTGGACAAAAGGTTGGTTATGACCTGGGATAAGCGCAGCTCGTCGCTGCACACCTCATGCGGGAGATTGAAATCGGTATTGACGAAGAGGTTGATCTTCTTTTCCTCCGCCTTGACCGTGATTACGTCGCAGACATTTTCAAGCATTTTGTCAAAATTAAAGGCCTCCTCAACCAGGGTAAGCTTGTTGGCCTCAATTTTGGACATATCCAAAATATCATTTATAAGGCTTAAAAGATGCTTTGAAGCATCGCTGATTTTGTCAAGACAATACTGAAGTTTGGCGGGGTCTTTTGTGGCCTGTCCGATTTTTGTCATGCCGATTATGGCATTCATCGGGGTTCTTATTTCGTGACTCATTCTGGAAAGGAAGTCACTTTTGGCGCGGCTGGCCTTTTCCGCGTCGTGGGTAGCCTGAACTAAAGCCGTTATATCGGTCAAAACCATCATAATGCAAGAAACGTCATCTTCCGCTGAAATCTCATGCAGTGAAAGTGTGTATGTCCGAAAATCCCCGTCGATGGTCTTTACATTGTCAAGAATGCTTTCTCCGTCGAATATAATCGGGCCGTTGGCAAAACCCGTTATAACATCATATATCTTGTCATCACTGCCCCACGGATAAAGCGCCAGAAACGCATCCATAGAGCGATTTGTGTAAACCGCCTTATGGTCTGCGGAAAAGAAGGCGATGGCCTCCAGAACCGAGTCAAAATGACGGGCAACAGTTTCAATGGTCTGGTTAATGCCGCCTATGATTTTCCGGTAGTCGCCCTTATAATATTCAAGGTCGGCGCGCCGGTTAAAACGACCTTCCCGCGTGGCGGCGAGAATATCGGCGGAATCGTCTATCAAATCGGAAACGCTTTGCGAAACCGAGCTAAAGGCCCTTGACAGAAGGCCGATCTCATTTGGCTGCTCATCAAGGCCGGATGTGCTGGGCGTGAGCTCCCCCTTAGAAAGCTGCTGCGCATTTTCAATGATAAGCTTAAGGGGCTTGATCACAATGCGCCTCATGCTTAGGGTAACGGAAACGGCAAATAGGATAAAAACTGCCGCCAGAGTCAGTATAACCTTGCTGCGGTACAGGCTAAGGCTTGCACGCATGGGGGCAATGTCAAAATCTGTCCCGAGGAAAGCCACCACCTCGCCGCTTGAGTTCTTTATAGGCGCATAGGAATAATAAAGCTCCCCATATTCGCCTTTGTAATACTGAGCAGTGTCAAATGCATTGCCGGAGGCCAAAACCCCCTCAAACCCCTCATACTCGCTTTTGTCATCAGTATCGCCCAGCGCGTGGTTGCCTTCTTCCTCAGCCTCCGAATCATAGATGTACACAAGCTTGCCTGATAAGCCCGTATCGGCCATGATATAAAAATACTTGACGTTGATGCTTTTCTGCAGTTCATTTATTTTTTCGGCAAAAGCAGTATACTCCTCGTCAATTGTCAAGGATGCCGCAAACTTCTCCACAAGATCCCCGTCTATCATAAGAGAGGCCTGCTTGTTGTTTGTCACGCACATATCGTTGCTGTAGTTGTAATACATCTCTTCATAATTTGTGTAACTGATAAATGAAAGCAGTCCGGCAAATATGCAAAAGAAGACAGCCGCGGCAAGGATTATGTTAAAGGATATGCTTTTGCGGGTTTTGATCTTTTTATCGTTCATAGATATACCTCGTTGGCAGAGATTTTCAAAGCGAGATGCCGAAAAATCCGGAAATGCACCGAATTCTGATATAAGTTAACAAAAAGTACCAAAGTAGCCATAAATTAGTATAACAACTTCCCGGTGTTTTTACAATATCATCATTATGATTGTAGCCCTGCAGTGGCATTTCGTAAAGGTAAAAACGCATTAAGATTTTTGAAAATGCATTGTGTGGAAGAAGAATTTCCTTACTTTTGAGACAAGCGCGGTAGGCAGTGAAAAGTACATGGGTATATTATTAGGATATAGCCTAAAAATATAGCTGACGCCGGTGCAGGGCACCGGCCAAACAAAGGGTCACGAAAGAGGCGATTATCATGGAACAAAATAGTTATGCAAATCTGCCGCTTAAGGCGATAAGTGAAATACCTACCCCCGGCGCCGATGCCAGAGAAATTGTGGCGCTGGTAAAAGAGGAGGGAAGGGTATGGGGCTATAAGCTGTCTGACGGGCAGGTGCTAAACAAGGCGCAGGGCGTCGCGCTGGCTAAACAAGGCGGCATTCGCGGGGTTGGAATATCCGAGCGCAAGGGCAGTGAATACCTGAAATCCATTCCCGACGGAACGGAGGCCAACAATCTTGGAAACCTGCCCTCAATACCCAAAGCCAATTAAAGAAGCGGCAAAAGCGTCTTGAGAAAAACCGCTGAGATGCCTCCCGGAAGCTGAAGCCTGCGGAGGTAAAGGTGTTAGTGAAGCCTTTGCGGCATATACGCAGAAGGAAAGGGAGCGCCGCTGTTGCGGCGCTCCCTTGTGCTGTTGTGGGGATATGATTAGTTCTGCTGAACCAGCCAGTTGGTGACTCCGGCATCCTTGCCTTCGTTGAACTGATCCCAGAGCAGGTCGATGGAAATCTCAACGCCCTTGTTCTGGCTCAGGCCGTCATCGTTGTCGGCCATGATAGAGGCAGAGCCGGAGGTGTAGACACCCTCAGCGTCGGGATCCATGCCGATGCCAAGATAGAGATCCATTCTGTTGATATTGGGGAGGCAGAGGAGGTTTGCTTCCTCAATGACCTCGGGGTCAATATCTTCCAGTGCGGAGAGGCGTACAAACTTTACGCCGCCGATTGTGAAGAAGGATTCCTCAGGCAGTGCAGCCAGCGAGGAGCACAGCTTAAACATATCGGCGCCCTCTTCACCGGGAACCTGATACTCTCTTTCGACCAGGAGAGCGATTCCAAGCATGTCCATAGTGGTCTCATTGATCTCAAAGTCTTCATAGCCGCTGACCTCAAAGTTCAAGGCGCTAAGCCTTGCGGCCAGGGAGCCAATGTTGACGATGTCACTGCGGAAAGCCTGTGCGTAGCCCGGATACATATTGTTGACGGTCAGCAGCAGGTTGTCGCTGCCAAGGGTGTCAAGCTGCACATAGCCGTCAACGGTGACGGGGATGCCCGCAGGGTCGACCAGCTCGGCGCTGAAGTTGACCTTGTTGTAGCCTTCGGCTCTCTCATAATATTCCTCGATTGAACCGGGGCGGGCAACGATGTTGTAGTCCGATGCGCCTCTTTCGAAGAAATCAGCAGGGACATAGCCGTCTGTGCCGATGCCGTCCACGATGCTCCAGGCATTTTCCTGGCGCTCGTTGCCGTACTGGGCATAAAGTCCGAGGTCGACGAACGTCACGTCAAAATCGCCTGTGGTTGCTCTGGTCGTCACATTGAGCGTGTCCGCCCAGTATGCGTACCCGGTGCCCATCAGGACAAGGGCCAAAGCAAGAACCGTACAGATAATGGATTTTCTGTTCATAAATACATCTCCTTTACAATTTTGTGTTGGTTCCTTTATGATTCAAGTATAAAGAAGCTGTTAAGAAAAATAATCATCCGTACAGACGCTTTTTATGGGTTCGGGAGTACCGTATTTTATGGTACTAAAGTAGTATTGGCCTCGGGCGCGGTGCCGGCTTCGCCTGACAGGGCAGCCTGTGTCAGCGGTTCGGGTCTCCATATCTCCATAATGAAGATATAGCGTACATCGCCGTCCTGCAAAAAAAGCATGTCCTCTGACGGCAGGCCATTTTCCTCCAATGCGTAGCATATGGGCTTTTGCATATCATCGGAAAGCTTGACGAGGCTGTCAATATCCGCCAGTATTACCTTTCTGCCCCATGGCTTTGGCGGAAGCTCCTGCAGCTTTATCATGCGGCTGCCGTGCTTTTTTACAATACCGCGAAAGGCGCGGAGCTGATATTCCGCCGGCAGTGGGGGGCGGCTAAGCTTGAGCAGGGCGGCCAAGCCGGACGCTGCAAGCGCCGCCATAAGAACATAAGGCAGCCAAGCGGATGCAGAAGGCGGCACGGTGGATTGGTAAGCGCGCTTGATGGAATCGCCTTTTGAAAAGGCCGCCTGCCTGGTAATGCTGAAAATATCTCCGCTGAGAGGGATGGCAAGCGCCTGAGAAAAGGGAACCGTGACGCTGCCGTGCTGGGTCTCGGCAGAAAAGCTGCCGGAAAACACCACCTGCATTTCATTCCGCACAGAAGAGCCTATAAGAGACATGGCATTGTCCGCAACGGCCTTGTAGGCGGCAAAATCAGCCTCTACATCCCCGGTTAGCTTAAGTGAGGAAGCTTCGTCCTCAGCAATTTCGCCGCTTCCCACGGGGAAGCGCTTTTCATAAACCACCTGCCGCTGGTTGGAAATGGTCTGATACCCCTGCACCACCACCTCAGTGGTGTAGTGTCCGCTGATTGCGGCGGGTGCCGTCGCAGCGTATTCCGCGCTTACGCTGCATATAAATGCGTCAGTTAAGCGGGCGGGATATAGCCTGTTTTCCGGCAAGCTTCCCTCGGGAAACAAATCATTTGCAGTCAGCCGTACAGAATAGCCCATATTGGCACTTATGGTGTACGTATATAGACGCTCCTCCTCCGTCACGGTTTTGGGCCTTGCATTCCTGTATAGAAAAAAACAGGAAACGGCCAGCAGCAATGCGGAAGAAGCAAGCAGGGCAATACGCATTCTTTCGCCGATAACGAACTTTTTCATATTTAAGCTCCCCTTTATTTAAGGCCGCTGTGAATAAGCATGACAGGCAGCCCGATTTTCGGCACTACATACCGTACAACGCCTTGAATATCGTTGGGAAAGACGATTTCATTGTCAGGCGAGTCATTGTTGTCCCCTTTGGTAATAAAGGAGCTGTTTCCCGCTTCGTCGGTCAGCACCTCTAAAATGCGGTGGGTGATAGTGATTTCCCCCCTGCGGAACGTTATAATATCCCCTGGCGCAAGTGCAAACACCTCGGCCTCCTCCTGGGGTTTTTTGATCAGAACAATATCGCCGGGCATTATGCCGGGCTCCATACTGCCTGTCAAAATCACTGACGGATATATGGGGAAGACCCCTACGACAAACCACAGCAGCATAACCGATACGGCAAGCGCACCTACAAAAGCCGCGTTTTTGCGGTCAATCCGGATGTTTTTAGCCGCCGCATTTTCGTAGCTGTCCCTGACGTAAAAGGCCATAAGCACAGGGAGGGACAGTCCCAGGGCGCCTTCAGCGATCCATGGCAAATCGGGCAAAACAGGGAAGATGCGGGTGAACACCGCCAAGCCCCCGCTGAAAATCAGCCCGCAGGAGCTTCCGCCGTAATAGCACAGGACGGTCAAAAGGCAGCTTTGCGCCAGCGCCGGTAAAAGCTCCCTTGCGGCAAAAGCGCTTGCGGTTTCCAAAGAGTTTAGGGTGGCAATTTTGCCTGTATTGATTGTCACAAGAGCTAAAAACACTGTGCAAAGGGCAAGCCATGCAAACCGGTGCTTATGCGCCCGCGATGCGGTTCCCACCAGGGTAGACCTGATCAGCTCGCGGGCTGTAAGCGGCGGGAGAATATTCAACAGGTTGAACATGATGCCGTAAGGGGTCAGGCTGTAGGGGCTTTTGGCCAAGGCTTCCATAGCGATTCCCACAACAAACCGCAGCAAAATAAAAAGAGATACACAAACTAGGGCAAGCCCCTGTATCTTTCCTTTCAGGCGCAGCTTCCCCGGGGTGTGACTTCGAGGCAGCTGGCTCCATATAAAAATAACCGCAACCCAGTACCCTGCCATTATCAGCTTGCCTGACAGCAAAACACCGACAAACGCAGCGCGCTGCAGCATTGTGCCCGCAAGTATCAGCGCGCATAGCAGCAGGGATGGCGCAAAAGTACCATTACCTTCCTTTAACACATTGCCTCCTTGCAGAAACGTCAAATCCCGAAGTGGCCGCCGCGCTTCCCTTACCCTCTTCCTGAAAGAGGGTAAGGGTGCATTTGCTCCAATTGCTGAAACCGAAAACCGCACGCCTGTGTGCTTGCGCCGAAATTGGCTTTGGGCTAACGCTGCCGATCCGATTCCGGCTGAACCTCAGGCGCGCTTGCGGGAGCCGGTTCCTGCTCATCCTCCGGCGGTGCAGCCGCGTCTGCCGTGTTTTCGCCAGGGGTGGATTCAGATGGCTCGCCATCCGCAGCAGCATCGGGTGTATCGGGTGTATCGGGTGTATCGGGAGCTTCCGCGGGCAGGGCAGGAATAACGGGCATTTCCGGCTCCCCGGGCGTTTCGGAAGGCGCAGGCTCTTCTCCCACCGGGGGCAGGTCATCCCCATTGGCCGGAGCTTCTGGCAGGGTTCCCGCCGGGGTTTCAGCCGGGGTTTCAGCCGGTTCTTTTTTAGGAAGCTCCGGCATACCGGTTACCGTTATGGTAACAGGCTTTTTTAATGAAAATTGCAGCTCGCACTTAAGCTCGTCCACCCAATAGCCTAAGGCAAATATCGTGAGCGCAGCTGCGGCGCATACAAGCGCGAGCACACACTTTATACCCTTTCCCATTGCTGTCATGCCTCCTTTTTTATGCTCTGGATATTTAGCCCTGTTCAACGTAAAGGGGAATTTCGATGCGGTAATAGACTAGCAAGTCTCCGCTCAGCCTCCCCTCGTCCTCCGACTCTCTCGCGACGGCAAGCGCCAGGTCATCAGGAAGCAAAGCGTAGTCAATCGTGAACCCTTCGTCACCCTCTCCAAGTGGGCAGAGGCGCAAAAATACCGTGTACACGCCATCCTCCCCCACACTGTGATAAAGCTCACAGTCCGTGCTGGGGGGCGCCAGGCCATCGAGGCTGTATTGCTCCCCACCCAGCTCCAGAAGGGCTGTTACACCCCCCAGGGGGATAATGCAGTCCGGCTCGCCCTGAAGGGCGGCCTCTGTTGAAAGGGCGGTTTGAACACTGCTGTCCTCCGAAGGTGTCAGCGGCAGCTCAATTGCAAGGATGTACCCCTCCTCGGCCAGCATGTCCCAGGCCAAACCCTCCTCAATGGACAAGTAGGCGCTGCCTCCATCATCGTTCAGCCGGCAGGAAACCTCTGCTTCCGTTGCAGGGCTCTTGACGCCCTCCTTCAGGATGTACGCGCGGCAGCTGCTGTCATCATCGAAAACAAACTCCAAACTGCCGCTGGTGACGGGGTGGGTTATCCTCAGTCCCTGGTTCCACATGGCATATGTGCTTCCCAAGGCTAGCGTTGCTATAAGCAGAACACCCCAGACGGCTTTGCCAAAGGTTAAAAACCTGTGCTTTTTTC
>JAVBSJ010000110.1:0-9273 GCA_031547105.1 Oscillospiraceae bacterium | reverse complement strand
AAGCTCAATCGGCCAGTAAATGGTGTGGAAGCGCAAAATGTCCTTGCCGATAAGCTGAACGTCAGCCGGCCAGTATTTTTTGAACTTGTCAGAATGGTTGCCGTCGATGTCAAAGCCGGGGAAGGTGATATAGTTGCTGAGGGCGTCTATCCAAACATACACCACATGGCCGGGGTCAAAGTCCACCGGGACGCCCCAGTTAAAGCTGGTGCGGGAGACGCACAGATCCTGAAGCCCCGGCTTTAGGAAGTTGTTTATCATCTCGTTTTTGCGGGCCTCGGGCTGAATAAACTCGGGGTGATCCTCGATGTGCTTTATCAGCCTGTCGGTGTAGGTGGAGAGCTTAAAGAAATAAGCCTCCTCGCTGGCGCGTGTGACCTCCCGCCCGCAGTCGGGGCATTTGCCGTCCACCAGCTGAGCCTCGGTATAGAAAGATTCGTCCGGCAGGCAGTACCAGCCCTCATAAGCGCCCTTGTATATGTCCCCCTGCTCATAGAGCTTCTTAAAGATCTGCTGAACCTTTTTGACATGCTCTTTATCGGTTGTGCGGACAAAATCATCGTAGGAGGTGTTCATCAGATCCCACATGCGCCTAACCTCAGCCGCCATATTGTCCACCAGCTCCTGGGGCTGCATGCCCTGCTCCTGCGCCTTGAGCTGGATTTTCTGCCCGTGCTCATCGGTGCCGGTCTGGAACAGTACGTCATAGCCGTTAAGCCGCTTAAAGCGGCAAATAGCATCGGCCAGCACGATTTCGTACACATTGCCGATGTGGGGCTTGCCCGATGTATAGGCGATAGCCGTTGTCAGGAAAAACTTTCCCTTCTCCATGTGAACACTTCCTTCGAAAAAAATTGAAAAGCCCCTTGGCGTAAGGGTCAAAGGGCTTGAAAGGCGAAATAAACCGCTTTTTGCTATTATATACCGAAAAGGCCAAAGTTTTCAATACGCAATTATTTTGCAGCCCTAATTTCTTAAGAGAAGATACGGCTTTTGCTGTTGCTTTCGGGCAAAACTGTGTATATAATAAAAATGTCTGTAAAATGATACGTAAATCAATAAAATTAAAATAAACGGTGGGTGTAAACTTATGGAAAAGAACAAAAGCATCAGGGTTTTCGCCGAGGAAATACGGGTCGAAAGCCTTAAAGAGTTTGCGCATCTCGGCTTTGGGCACGTAGGCGGGTCGATGTCGGTCATCGAAACGCTGGCGGTGCTTTACTCAGGCGAAATGCGCATAGATCCTGCCAATCCGTCCCTTGAAACGCGGGACAAGCTGGTCATGTCAAAGGGGCACGCCGGCCCCTCCCTTTACGCGGCGCTTGCGCTTAAGGGGTATTTTCCGCTTGAGGAGCTTTTGACACTCAACCAGGGGGGGACAAACCTGCCCAGCCACTGCGACAGGCTTAAGACCAGGGGGGTTGATATGACCACCGGCTCTCTGGGGCAGGGCATCTCCACCGCCTGCGGAATGGCGCTGGGTGACCGCCTGATGGGCAGGGACAGCTATACCTTCCTCATGCTGGGCGACGGGGAATGCAACGAGGGGCAGATATGGGAAGGAGCCATGTTTGCAAACCATATGAAGCTGGATAACCTTATAGCCTTTGTCGACCTGAACAAGCAGCAGCTTGACGGCGCCACAGACGAGGTTATGTACATGGGGGATATGGTTGACAAGTTCACGGCCTTCGGCTGGCACACACAGAAGATCGACGGACATAATGTGGACGCCGTTAAGGATGCCATTGCCTGCGCCAAGGCCGCCAAGGGCAAGCCCTCCATGATAATCCTTGACACTGTCAAGGGGCACGGCTGCCTGCTGGCTGAGAGCATGTTCCCCTGCCATCACATCGCGTTCACCAAGGAGCAGCTTCAGCCCAGCATCGACCATGCCGAAGAAGTTCTGGCACAGGCAAGAAAGGCGTAAGGGGGAAATAAAGATGAGCGATTATAAAGTTAAGCCGGTCTTTGAAAAAGAAGCCGTGGAAATGCGCAAGGTCTATTGCGATACACTGATGGAGCTTGCGGGCAAGGATAAGAGGATCGCCGTGCTGGAGGCCGATTTGATCGGCTCCTCCGGGATGAAGCCCTTCTTTAAGGCTTTCCCCGACAGGGCTATTGAGTGCGGCATACAGGAAAACAACATGATCGGCGTGGCCGCCGGAATGTCAGCCGCCGGAATGGTGCCCTTTGCCCACTCCTTCGGCCCCTTTGCCGCCCGCCGCTGCGTTGACCAGATATTTATTTCAGCCGCTTATGCCAAGCTGAATGTGCGCATAATCGGCTCCGACCCCGGAGTTGTTGCGGCCTACAACGGCGGCACCCATATGCCCTTTGAGGATATGGGCACGCTGATGTCCATACCGAAGATAACCCTTGTGGAGCCTGCCGATTCCGTACAGTTTGAATGGCTTTTGAGGGAGCTTCAGAACGCCTACGGCGTTTACTACATCCGCCTTTACCGCAAAAATGCCGTCGGCGTGTTTGAGCCGGGCTCCAAGTTTGAGCTTGGCAAGGCCGCCGTGCTGCGGGACGGGGACGATGTGTGCATCGCCGCCTCCGGCATAATGGTGGCAGAGGCCCTTAAGGCCGCCGAAGCGCTGGCAGGACAAGGCATTTCCGCCGCTGTCATCAACACCTTTACATGGAAGCCCATTGATGAAAAGACGCTTGCGTATTATTCAGACAAGTGCGGCTGCTTTGTCACGGCGGAGAACCACAATGTCGTCGGCGGCTTAGGCTCAGCAGTGGCTTCCGCACTTGGCAGGGGCATACCCGCGCCGGTGGAAATGGTGGGCGTGCAGGATGAGTTCGGACAGGTGGGGACAGAGGCTTTTCTGAGAGAGGCCTACAATCTCACCGCCGCCGAGATAGAGCGGGCTGCAAAAAGAGCCATGGAGCGCAAAAAAGCCCGATAAAAGCGAATTGACAAACTGTTTTACCTGTGGTATCATAAGTTCTGCTTAATTTGTAAATGAAAGTTATATATACGGAGGTTTTACCATGAGTGAAACAGTCAGGCTGGTTTTGACAGCCGTTCAGGTGCTGATTTGTGTCGTAGTTGTTTTGAGCGTTTTGTTCCAGTCCAGCAAGGGCGAGGGCGTAGGCGATCTGGGTGGCTCGGTTCCATTTCTCGGCAAGGCAAAGGGCCGCAGCCTTGATGCTAAGCTTGAGAGGATCACGGCCTATTCGGCCACGGCCTTTCTTGTGCTGACGTTCGTACTGGCAGTATTATAAGGGTCAGCTAACATCGGGCGGCATAGTGTTATGCCGCCCGTTTTGACTTTTGAGAGCTATTATTCAAATATAGATTGGAAGTGGACATTGTGGCGGAGGACAAAAAACTGGTGTCGGCAATAACCTCTATGGATGAGGATTTTGCCCAGTGGTACACCGACATCGTCAAAAAGGCAGAGCTGGCCGATTATTCCAGCATGAAGGGTTGTATCGTCGTAAGGCCTTACGCCTATTCCATCTGGGAAAACATCCAGCGGATTTTTGACGGCATGATAAAGGAAACAGGACACGAAAATGTCGCAATGCCTCTTTTTATACCGGAGTCTCTTTTGCAGAAGGAAAAGGATCATGTAGAGGGCTTTGCCCCCGAGGTGGCGTGGGTCACCTATGGCGGCAGTGAAAAGCTGGAAGAGCGCCTTTGCATCCGCCCCACGTCGGAGACGCTGTTTTGCGAGCATTATTCCCATATAGTCCAGTCCTGGCGCGACCTGCCCAAGCTGTACAACCAGTGGTGCTCCGTTGTCAGATGGGAAAAGACCACCCGCCCCTTCCTCAGAACCCGTGAGTTCTGGTGGCAGGAGGGACACACTGTCCATGAGACGGCGGAGGAAGCGAAAAAGGAGACCCGCGACATTCTGGAGCTTTATGCCAAGCTGGCGCGGGAATATCTCTGCATGCCCGTCGTCATGGGGCAGAAGACCGACAAGGAAAAGTTTGCAGGCGCCGTGGAAACATATACTATCGAGGCCATGATGCACGACGGCAAGGCGCTGCAAAGCGGCACCAGCCACTATTTCGGCGATGGCTTTGCCAAGGCCTTCGGCATTCAGTTTGCCGACCGTCAGGGCGGCCTGTCCTATGTACATCAGACCTCCTGGGGCATTTCCACCCGCCTGATAGGCGGCATAATCATGACCCACGGCGACAATTCAGGGCTGGTTCTGCCTCCCGCCATCGCCCCCATTCAGGTGATAATCGTCCCTGTCGCCATGCACAAGGAGGGGGTTCTGGATAAAGCAAGGGAGCTTGAGGCCCGCCTTAAAAAGGCCGGTATCCGCGCCAAGGTCGATGCCTCTGACCAAAGCCCCGGCTGGAAGTTTGCCGAGTATGAGATGAAGGGCGTGCCTGTAAGGCTTGAAATCGGCCCCCGCGACATCGAAAACGACTGCTGCGTGCTGGTTCGCCGGGATAACCGGGAAAAGACGGTGCAGGGACTTGGGGAGCTGGAAAGCGCAATCGAAGCCATGCTGAGGGATTTCGGCAAAGCCATTTACGACAAGGCGCTTAAAAATCTGGAGGGCAACATTGTTTCGGCTTCAACTATTGACGAGATGAAGGAGGCCATCAAGGATAAGCCCCGCTTTGTCAAGGCCATGTGGTGCGGCGACCAGGCCTGTGAGGAAGCTATAAAGGAGCAGACCGGCATGCCCTCCCGCTGCATCCCCTTTGAGCAGGAGCAGGTTGGGGATGTCTGCCCGGTGTGCGGCAAGCCTGCCAAGCACATGGTGGTTTACGGTATAGCGTATTAAAGCATAAATATAAGCGGCGGGAGAATCCCGCCGCTTGTTTTAGCTTGTTTAGTATTTTAGATATGGGAGGAAAAGCTGTGAGAACCATTGTGGTAGTGCCGTATGACCCAAACTGGCCTTTTGAGTTTGAGAAAATCAAGGTGGAGCTTATGAAAGTGCTGAAAGACAGTGCTGTTGCTGTAGAGCATGTGGGCAGCACCGCTGTACCGGGGCTTTCCGCAAAGCCCATCATTGATATTGACATCGCTATTGACGATGGGATGTTTGCGGAGGTCAGGGATAGGTTGGGCGGCATAGGCTATAGCCACATGGGGGACTTGGGAATAGCCGGCAGAGAGGCATTTGCCTATCAGGACAAGCCCCACCTTATGGAGCATCATTTGTATGTTTGCCACAAGGATGCAGAGGAGCTCAGGCGCCATATTGCCCTGCGGGACTTTCTGCGCACCCATGAGGCCGAAAGGGAAGAATACGGCAACATCAAGCTGGAGATGGCAAGGCTGTACCCACACGATATTGATGCCTATCTGGGGGGCAAGGAGCCGGTGATTATGGACATCTACCGCAAATGCGGCCTGGATGGGGATTACAAAAAGAAATAAAAACAGGCTTTATGACAAAAAGTATTCGCATAAAGAAATGCGCGGACCATTGTCTGTCTTGCTTTGAACTCTTAACTCTAGCATGCAGCGGCAAAAAGTAAAGCCTCAAAGGATAATATCCTTTGAGGCGTATGTATTGGCAGACATATTTGTCTTAAGGCTTACCCCGCCGCTTGCTCCGCCGGAGGGGATGGTTTTTTCTTAAGCACGAAGAACCTGATAGCGAAGAGCGCAAGGGCAAACAAGCGGGCGCAGGAGGCAATATTCATGGTGGTCACTATCCCGATGGAGCGGGATAAAGCGACGCCCACAAGGGGAGCCACGAAATTGGAAATCTGTATAACCATGTTGTATATGCCGATGTTGAGTGTCTTGTTCTCCTCCGGCAGGTTTTCAAGCATGTCATTGAAGAGACCCAGCTGGAAGCCGGGGGCGGTCATGCCGGAGATGACGTAGTTGGCCAGAATAAACCAGAAGTTGGAGCCGAAGGCGATCCACGCCGGGCAGGTGGCGCAAATGAGAAGCCCCCAAAGGGTAGGCTCACCGGGGCCTTTTTTCTGTATGCGCCGTCCCCACCATGTGGAGGTTATTGCAAATGCCAGAAGGCCGCTTACGTCCAGGGCGCACTTCATAAACTCGTTATACCCTATATGGTTTATGAGATAGAGAAAAAAAAGCGGCCACGCCATCTGCCAGGAGAAGTAGAAGATAAACAGCAGCACCAGAAAAACAAGGAACCGTTTATTGTCCTTAAGCGCTTTTACCGCCTTGAGCAGATCCTTGAAGAGGACGGAGGCGAAGTTGCCGCTTGCCACAGGGGCGCTTGCAGCGGCGGGGGGAGGGCACTGGGTTTTTTGTATTGACCACCGCTGAAAGATAGAGGCCACGAAAGCCAGCGTAAAGAACATTTGATAGGAGAAAATCTTGTCGGCAGTGGTTTTGCAGACATAGCTGATGATAACGCCGCAGGCCATAATGGTAAAGGCCGGTATCATGTTGGTCATCATCATGCGGCGGGAATAGGGCAGCGCCCTCTTGGATGGCGGGAAAAGGTCGGAAAAATAGCTTTGCCACGAAATCGTATAGCATATGTAAGGAATATTCCAAAGCGAGATGCCGATTATAAAGAACCAATAGCCCCGGTCACCAAGAAAAGGTGAAAGAGCTACTATAGGCAATATCAAGCCGCAGACCGTTATCATAGTACACAGGAACTTCTTTTTATCCGGCACACGGTCGATATAAAGGGAAGCGGGGAGAAGAACAAAAAGAGAGCAGAAGGACGGCAGGGAGCTTATAAGGCCGATCGCCACGTCATCGGCGCCCATCGCCTTGGCAAACAGCTGATAAAAAGGATTAGTCAGCTGCAGCACCATACTGGCGAAAGCAGCCTCTGCCATGATGAGCAGAGTGTTGTTTTCCTCAAAGGCCAAATGGACCTTAAGCGTGCGCCGTATCTCCTTGAAAATATTCATGTCACACCTCAAAAGCGAATGTACGTACAATTGAACATTGTACAACTGACAGGGGATGTTGTAAAGGGGTGCAGCATTTGCCGCAGCAAAGACTTGCGGCATTTTCAGTCAAATATCAGTTTCGGTCCCTAAGCACATCGCGGGCGATTTCGATAGCCTCGTCAACATATTGCCAGCATTTGGCCTTCAGCTCCGGATGCTCCTTCATATATTCCTTGCCTTCGGGGGTGGAGGTGTCGCAGCCCAAAAGCTCCCGGCAGATCAGGGTGCCAAACCTGGCCTTAAAGCGTTTGTTAAACTCAATATATTGGGCGTAGGCTTTCTGCTGTGCCTCCTTGTCCTTGCGGTCGGTGACGCCGTTTTGGCAGCCCATGGCCATGACTGCCCCCGTACATGCCCCGCAGAGCTCCCCGGCGCGCATTCCGCCTCCAAAGCCGCAGGATATAAGCATTGCCTTTTCCTCGGTAAGCCCCGCTTCCTCGCACATTGTCACAAGTACAGCCTGGGCGCAGTTGCAGCCGTCCTTCATCAGTTCGCTGCCCAACAGTTTTTCCATATAATCAGCCGCCTTTATTTTAAATAGTTATAGTTACAGCCCTATGATAGCATAAAAGTGCAAAACAAAACACATATCTTTTGCTTTTGCCGGGTGCAAATTTTGTCAATGTCTACAAAAGTGACTTTTATCCTAAGTTTTCATTGCAAAAGCGCGGCGGATAGGATAACATATTAATGTATTTGGTATCTGAAAGCGGCGCTTAAGGGCGCAACCGCAGAAACAGCTGGAGGTCTGATAAGGATGTGCAGCGTTACGAAAACAATACTATATGAGGCTTTCGCCGGGATTTCGGTTCGCCCGGGGATTAGTGCGCGAAAAAGTAAAATTGCTTAAAATAAAAGCACCCTTTCGAGGGTGCTTTAGGTTTTTCCCGGGTCTTGTGCACACGGTTTGCAAATTGAGATTGATATAAAGGAAGGCAAAGCTTATGAAAAAGGTCATCGTTGTCATGGGTTCCGATTCCGACCTGGAGGTTATGGAGGGCGCTGTAAAGGTTCTAAGGAAGTTCACTGTGCCTTTCGATGTGCGTGTGCTTTCGGCTCACCGCACTCCCGCTGCCGCGGAGGAGCTGTCAAAAACGGCGGCTGAGCAAGGGGCGGGCGTAATTATCGCCGCGGCGGGAAAGGCCGCCCATCTGGCCGGTGTGCTTGCGGCAAATACAGTACTTCCGGTCATAGGCGTGCCTATAAAGTCCTCAACCATGGACGGGCTTGACAGCCTTTTGTCCACAGTACAGATGCCGGCAGGCATTCCTGTTGCTACGGTTGCCATCAACGGGGCGGAAAACGCCGCCCTGCTTGCTGTTCAGATTTTGTCGCTTGGTGAGCCGGGGCTTGTGCAGGCTTTGGCAGCTTACAAAAGGGAAATGGAGGAAAGGGTTCTGGAAAAGGATGCACGGATAAGGAAGCAGTTCAGCATAACGGAGGAGAAAATATGAAATACAGGCTTTCAAGCAAGAATGTTTGCGCAGCGGAATCGGGTGCAATGCCCTTCGACAAGCTTCATGAGGAATGCGGTATTTTTGGTATACAGTGCCATGCGGATGATGAATGGAATCCGGCATTTGAGACCTACCACGCTTTGTTTGCCCTTCAGCACCGCGGGCAGGAAAGCTGCGGCATAGCCACAAATGACCGTGGCGTCATAGAGGTGTACAAGGATCGGGGACTGGTGCCCGATGTGTTTAATCAAGACATTCTGGACGGACTTCAGGGGCAAATGGCTTTGGGTCATTGCCGTTATGCGGGGGCACACGGGGGCGACCTGCGGGAAAACGCCCAGCCCATAGTCGCCCGCCATATAAAGGGAACCATCGCCCTTGCCTTTAACGGCAGCCTGACAAACGGCGTATCTCTGCGCCGCGAGATTGAGCTTTCGGGCGGCCTGTTCCACACCACCAGCGACGCCGAGGTCATAACCCACACCATAGTGAGGGAGAGGCTTAATTCCGGCTCCATTGAGGAAGCTATTCTAAAGGCGATGGACAAGCTGGAGGGGGCCTACTGCCTTGTCATCATGTCCCCTCGCAAGCTGATTGCCGTGCGCGACCCCTCAGGCTTCCGCCCCCTTTGCCTTGGCAAGCACGGTAACTCATACATGTTTGCCTCTGAAAGCTGCGCTTTCGACGCTCTGGGCGGGGAGTTTATACGGGATATTGAGCCGGGCGAGGTCGTTACCATCATTAACGGACAGCTTGAGTCCCGCAAGAGCGAGCGGAAGCTTCCCTCCTCTACCTGCGTGTTTGAATATATGTATTTTGCCCGTCCCGACTCGGTAATAGACGGCGCGTCGGTGGAGCTGGCCCGGCAGGAAGCGGGCAGATACCTGGCACGCCACTTCCCCGTGGATGCCGATGTGGTCATCGGCGT
>JAVBSJ010000130.1:0-10625 GCA_031547105.1 Oscillospiraceae bacterium | reverse complement strand
CACTGCTGCCGTGACCGAGGAAACCAAATGCCTTATTATAAACCACGTGTCAAATGTATTCGGGTTTGTGCTGCCTATAGCAGAGCTGGATGAGTTTTGCTGCCGCAACGGCCTTAAGATGATCATTGATGCCTCTCAATCTGCCGGGCTTATAAACATAAATGTCTCCCGCTTCAAAAGTGTGGCATTTGTTTGTATGCCTGGACATAAGGCGCTGTATGGTCCTCAGGGAACGGGTATATTGCTGTGTTGTAATGCGGATGAGCTTTACAGCTTTATTGAAGGCGGAACCGGCAGCAATTCTATGGAGCTGAGCCAGCCAAACATCCTGCCCGATATTTTTGAGAGCGGCACACTCAACGTCAGCGGTATTGCAGGCCTGCATGAAGGAATAAAGTATGTCTCACGCGTAGGCTTAGCCGAGCTTGCAAGGCGGGAGCAGGAGCTGACCGGAAAAGCCGTTGAGATGCTTGGGAACATCGGGAAAATCACATGCTTTTACGATGAGCATGAGCATCTTGGCCCCCTGTCCATCCGCAGTGAGCTGCTTGATTCGGAGGATTTGTGCAACAGCTTGGGTGAAATGGGATTTTGCTTAAGAGGGGGACTTCACTGCGCGCCACTGGCTCACAAAAGCGCCGGCACGATTGAGGGAGGGACAGCCAGAATCAGCTTTTCTGCCTTTAACAGTCTGAGAGAGGTGCATTCCCTGGCGCTGGCGGTAAAAAGCCTGCATTCTTCCCAATAGCTCGGGCACAGCGGCAGCCGGGCAGCATTAGGGAAGTTTTCGCCTGTGTAAGCCCTTGTTTTCTGTGTTCTGCAAAATGTTAAGAGAAAAACGTACCCGAATAAATCTTTCATTGCCTATTGAAATATACCTGAAAATTTGGTAGTATTACATAGATAATATTCTTTAGTCGGGTGAGAGAGTGAGCTTTTTTAATCATTTTGTTCAGATAGTGAAGCTTGCCACAATTTCGGATTACATTGATATCCTGATTGTGGCTGCTTTGCTGTACAAAATAGTCAAAATGATTCAAAATACCACGGCTGCCCGCCTGCTAAAGGGGATTTTCTTTATATTGGTTATTATGCAGGCTTCCGATGTGCTGCATCTGTATGTCATTAACTTTATCATGGTCAATGCAATGCAGCTGGGCGCCGTTGTGTTGGTGGTTGTTTTTCAGCCGGAGCTAAGACGTATTTTGGAGCAGTTTGGGCGCACTAATCTTAACTTCTTAAAAAGCCGCAATGTCAACCAGCAAAGCGCGCAGATCATGGTTGATCAGGTTGTGGAGGCAGTCAGCGCCATGGCATGGTCCAAAACAGGCGCCCTTATAGTGTTTGAGCTTAACGACACGCTGGCAAATATAGCGGCAACCGGCACGGCGATAAACGCCGATATTTCGGACGAGCTGATTAAAAATATTTTTTACAACAAGGCACCTCTGCACGATGGCGCTGTCGTCGTGGCTGATATGCGCATTTTGGCGGCAGGCTGTATTTTGCCCCTTTCCGGCAAGTTTGACCTTAGCAAGGAGCTGGGTACACGGCATCGCGCTGCGCTTGGCGTCACTGAGAACTTTGACTGCTGCTGTGTAGTCGTTTCGGAGGAGAGCGGCGCTATTTCTTTTGCTAAGGGCGGCATGCTTAAACGGCATTTGGCTCCCGAAGTGCTGGAGAGGCTGCTTCTTAACGAGTTCACCCAGCCGGAGGAGGAAAAGCTGTCCTACGGCAACTTTTTCAGCTGGATCAAGGGGGTGCTTAAGAAATGATCAACTGGATGCGCGAAAAGGATGTATTTCTTAAGCTTTTTTCCCTTGCGCTGTCGGTTCTCCTATGGTTTTATGTAATGTCCGTAACAAACCCTGATGTCAGCCAGCAGTTTGGAAAGGTGCCTGTCACATTCACCGGTATGCAGTCCCTTACAAATAGGGAGCTTATGATAACCTACGGGTTGACAAGCACGGTTTCTCTCAAAATAGAGGGTAAAAGCGATAAGGTTTCGCTTGTAAATGACAATAACATTTCGGTTATTGCAGATTTGAGCCATATTACCGCACCGGGGACATACGATGTGATTTTTTCCGTGACCGTTGGGGTCTCGGATATTGCCTTAACCAAGGAAACCGAAGTGATTAAAATTACGGTCGATAAGGCGGTATCAAAAACGGTGCCGGTCAAGCTGTATTTGACGGGGGATATGGCTCCGGGGTATGCCTATAGTGACCCCGTGCTGACCCCGGACTATGTAAAAATCAGCGGTCCTGAGGGGATCGTGTCAAAGATTGCGGCTGCCAGGATTAACTATGACATTGATGAGATTAAGGCCGCTATCGACGTTACTGCCGGATACGAGTTTGTTGATAAAAGCGGAAACATTATAACCAGCAATCTGCTTGAATCTGATGTTCAGGTCGTTCACATCCTGATCGGAGTTCAGCAAATAAGCGATCTTAAGCTGGCGGCTGATGTAATACCGACTGGTTTTATTACGGCAGAACAGATTAAGCTCTCCTTCACGCCGGAGCATATACGCGTTGAGGGGTCACCCTCCGCTCTCAGCGGTCTTACGGGGCTTAAGCTGGAGGCTGTTGACCTGAGCCAGCTTATTAAAGAGGATCGGATGTCGGTGCAGAGGTCAATTACTTTGCCTGAGGGGGTCACTTCTGTTGACGGCATTACAGAGGTGACGGCTACTGCGGAGTTTGTAGGGCTGGAGCGCCGAACCGTGCATATCCCGGAAAATCAGCTGCCGGAAAGTGACTGGTATACATACTCGACCGGGCTTACTTTCACCGTGCTGGTTGAAACGGGGAATACCGATACCCTTGACAGTGAAGCCTTTGAAGTAGCAGTGCTTTCTGACCCCGGGACGCTTGAAGCCGGAACACATGACCTGCCGGTAACCATTGCCCCTGTATCTGACAGGGTAATTGTAATCGGCACCCACACCATCCCGGTTGAAGTGATGGAATAATGGGTATAATTGTCAATGAAATAAGGCTTGGCGCGGAAGCAGACGACGGGAGCGCCATTAATGCGGCGCTTGCGGCTGTCGGCCTCAGCCGGAGGGATGTCAAGAATATCGGCATTCATAAGCTGTCCTTTGACCTGCGCCGCGGCAGCATCGGCAAAATATACTCGGTGGAGCTTGAGACAGATAATGAAGAAGAGCTGGTGGCGCGCTTAAGCAGCCCAAGCATCCGCCTTCGCGCAAAGGCCTTAATGCCGCAGCCGCAGGGAAGTAAGGCTATGTCCGGGCGGCCTGTTGTGATTGGCTTTGGCCCTGCGGGCTTGTTTTGCGCACTGGTTTTGGCGGCAAACGGCTACAGCCCCGTTGTTTTTGAGCGGGGAGGCGCGATGGCGGAGCGGGATCAAGCCGTTGACCGTTTTTTTGCTGGAGGCGAGCTTGATAGGAATACAAATATTCAGTTTGGTGAGGGTGGCGCAGGCGCCTATTCTGACGGCAAGCTGACGACGCGCATCAGTGATGAAAAATGCCAGCTGGTATTGGATATTTTGGAAAAGTATGGCGCCGAAAAGGCCGATTTGGCTAGGGCAAAGCCCCATATTGGCACCGATAAGCTTAAAGATATTGTGATAAATATGCGGCGGGCAATAGTTGACATGGGCGGAGAGGTTCATTTCAACTGTCCGGTGACAGGCTTTGATATAAGAGACGGTAAGCTGCGGTCAGTAAAAACGCAGAAGGGTGAATATGGGTGCGAAGCTGCCGTGCTGGCAGTGGGGCACAGCGCCCGGGATACCTTTGAGCAGCTTTTGGCATCGGGAGTATTGCTTGAGCAAAAGGCTTTCTCTGTCGGCGTTAGGATTGAGCATACCCAGGATATGATAAACCACGCCCTGTATGGTAAGCATTCAGATGATCCGAGGCTGCCGTCCGGTGAGTATGCTTTGGCAGTCAGAAGTAATGGCAGGGCATGCTACAGCTTCTGTATGTGCCCCGGCGGATATGTGGTGCCCTCTGCCTCTGAAGAGGGGGGTACGGTTACAAACGGCATGAGCTACCATTCCCGCGACGGGCAAAATGCCAATGCAGCAATATGCGTTTCCTGCGGCCCGGGGGATTTTGACTCCATACACCCGCTGGCAGGGGTGCACTTTCAACGTGGGTTGGAGCGCGCCGCGTTTTCCGCCACAGGCGGTGTGGCCGCCCCGGTGCAGCTTTTTGGCGATTTCGCCGCCCGAAGACAGTCTCTGCGGCTTGGAGAGGTTGCGCCGACATATTTTCGCGGCTATGATTTTTCGCGGCTGGATCAGCTGTTGCCCGGATTTGCCTATGATATGCTGCTTTTCGGTATTAGGGATTTCGGCAAAAAGCTGAAAGGCTTTGACCGGCCTGATGCCGTTTTGACCGGCTTTGAGACGCGCACCTCCTCACCTGTCCGCATAACGCGGGGGGAGGACTATATGGCAAAGGGCGTCTGCGGGCTTATACCCTGCGGAGAGGGTGCCGGATATGCCGGCGGGATAGCCAGCGCGGCGGTTGACGGGATTAGAGCGGCTATACGCATAATGGATGAATACGCGCCTTTGAAGTGAGGGAGCTATGAGGCAGACAGCAACAGTTTATAATGTTAAGCCGGATGGAACGGCCATTGTTGAGGTGAAGAGGAAATCGGCATGCTCGGGGGACTGCGACAGCTGCAAAGGGTGCCATCCGGAGCAGCTTATGCGCTTCACCGCCGCAAACCAGGCAGGGGCCGTGGCCGGGGACACTGTGACCGTTGAGACCGGCACAAAAAAGATACTGCTTTCAGCGGTGCTGGTTTATATACTGCCGGTTTTCTTGATGATCGCCATGTATTTTGTGCCGTCTTCCGGCGAGGGCAGGCGGATACTCTCTTCTTTTGCAGGGCTTTGCATAGGGATAGCGGTTTGCATGGCTTACTCACGCTTTGCAGGCCGTAGCCGCGCTATGGTGGCCAGCATAGTGGGTATTGAAAAGCGGCAATAACTATCGTTGCGTCCGCACTGAAATAATGCTATAATAAAAAAATATAGAAAAACAGACAGCAGCCGAATGAGGTGGTTTTTTGTTAAAAAGTATGACCGGCTATGGAAGGTCAAAGCTGGAAGCCGAGTATCGTGAGATAAATGTTGAGATCAGGTCTGTGAACCACAGGTATCTCGACCTCAATATCAAGGTGCCGCGCCTTTACGCCTATTTAGAGGATATGGTGAAAAAAACGGCCCAGTCCCTTGTAAGGGGTAAAATCGACATATATATATCCATTAAGGAAAAGGATGGCAGCGATACAAAAATCTCCTACAATCTCGCTGTCATTGAAGAATACATCAAGGCCGCAAAGCTTATTTCGGAACAGTTTTCGCTTCCGGCTGATGATTTGACAGCGCTGGCAGTGCTTAAGCTGCCTGACGCCATCGCCATCGACAAGACCGAGGCGGACACAGAGGAGCTGCAGGAGCAGGTGCGCTCCGCGCTGCTGGCGGCAATGGGCGAGTATGACCATATGCGGGAGGCTGAAGGCAAGCGCCTTTGCGATGATGTGCTGTACAGAGGGGGGCTTATCGGGGAATATGTAGCCTTGATCGAGCAGCGTTCACCTTATTCCGTCAGTGAGTACAGAGACCGTATCGCCCAAAGAATGAGTGAGATCCTGGACGGGAGCGACCTTTCGCAGCAGCGCATTCTGTCAGAAGCCGCTATGTTCGCCGATAAAGTCTCGGTGACTGAGGAGATCGTGCGTATCAAAAGCCACCTTAAGCAGCTTGACTCCATGATAAAGGGTGATACTGCGGCAGGTCGCAAGCTGGACTTCCTTTTGCAGGAGCTTAACAGAGAAGCCAACACAATAGGGTCAAAGGCAAACGATTACGAAATTGCCAAAGTCGTTGTCGATCTCAAGGCTGAAATAGAAAAAATCAGGGAACAGATACAGAATCTCGAGTAGCGCGGCAGGGGGTATTGCTTTGAAGCTGATAAATATCGGATTTGGAAATATGGTCTCGGCCGAGAGGATTGTGGCTATCGTCAGCCCCGATTCGGCGCCGGTGAAAAGAGTCGTTCAAAAGGCAAAGGAAAGAGATATGCTTATTGACGCAACATACGGCCGCAGATCGCGGGCGGTGTTGATTTGCGATTCGGAGCATGTGGTGCTTTCGCCGCTGCAGCCTGAAACTGTGGCTAACAGGGTCAGCAATGAGTATGAGGACGACGGCGATGAAGGGGACAAATAAGCCGCGGGGCAGTCTTTTTATCGTCACGGGGCCTTCCGGCGCGGGAAAGGGGACTGTGCTGGCAAGGGTTTTGGCGTCGATGGAGAATGTTTTTTATTCAATATCAGCAACTACACGCAAACGCAGGGAAACAGAGATAGAGGGGAAGAGCTACTTTTTCATTTCGAAGGAAGAGTTCTCACGGATGGCAGAAAACGGCGAGTTTCTGGAATATGCCGAATACGTGGGCAACTGCTACGGCACACCTGAGAAGCCTGTCAACGATATGCTGGCGAATGGTCAGGATGTTATTTTGGAGATCGAGGTGCAGGGCGCACTTATTGTAAAAGAAAAACGCCCCGACGCCATTTTGGTTTTTATAACCCCGCCCAGCTTTGATATTCTGGAAAAGCGCTTGAGAGGCCGTGGGACGGAGAGCGAGGAGCTTGTGGAGCGCCGCTTGGAAAAAGCCCGCTCTGAATGCCGGCATATGGAGGATTATCAATATATAGTTATCAACGACAGGCTTGACGAGGCGGCCTGTGAACTGCGCTCTATAATTATTTCGGCCAGATGCCGTTCCGACAAACGTAAAATTACCATAGTATAGGAGAGAAAGTATGCTTTATCCGTCAATGAGTGAGCTTTTAGGCAAGGTAGATAACCGATATTCTCTGGTCAACATAGCGGCGAAAAGAGCCAGGGACATCGCAGAGTACGCTGATGAAAAAGGAATCCCTCTCAACGAGAAACCGGTGACAATGGCACTGGATGATATTGTAAACGGGCGCATCGTTCCGGCGCAGAGCCAGCCGGAAACTGAAAATCCGGAAGATTTTTCAGAGGAATAGGCGTACATATGAGGGCAGATTGAACACAATCTGCCCGATTTGTGATTTTAGGTGAAAGTGAGGGACGGCGGGTCACGTGAGGAAAATTGCAAAGATTGCTGTGGCATCTGCTGTTTACAGCTTTGACAGACCTTTTGATTACTATATTCCGGAGGAATATGTGCATACTTTGGCTGTTGGCGACCGCGTCCTGGTTCCCTTCGGAAAAGGTAATACACGGACTGAGGGGTTTGTTCTTGACATCTCGGAAGTCACAGGGGACGCCCCTCAGCTGAAAAATATAGCTTTTCATTATGATGACGGCATCAGCCTGTCGCAGGAGGATATTTCCCTTGCCCTATGGCTTAGAAGCAAGTACTTCTGCACGTTTTTCGATGCCGCAAATGTGCTGCTTCCGCCTGCAATGTGGCATAACACCGTCCAGGTGTTTTCACTTAATATGCCTTTTGAAAGCGCGCTTTCAGTGACTGCGCGCTCTAAAATCAAGCGCCGGATAGTGGAGTTTGCCGCCTCACAAAAATCGGAAGTGACAGCGCTGCAAATTGAAAAAAATCTGGAAAGCCCACGCATTAAGGAGCATCTAAAGCAGCTCTGCAAGGATGGGGTGCTTTTATCTTCTCACAAGTTTGAGGGTAAAACACGGGAGAAGACCCGCCATATGGTACGGCTGGCGCTGCCTGCCGAAGAAGCGCGCGGAGAGGTCGGAACAGGGAAGCTGTCCCAAAAGCGCCTTGATGTAATAGAGTGCCTCTGCCAGAGGGGGGAAGTGTCCGAAAAGGAACTGTGCTACCTGACAGGGGTAACCTCTTCTCTCATCAGGCGCCTTGGCGGCTTGGGGATAGTAGAGCTGTTTAGCGCGGAGATCGAGAGCTTCCCTCAGCTTAAAGCGCTTATACCGGACGAAATGGCCTCTCCGCTTGTATTGACCGACAAGCAAAAGAGGGTTTTTAACGACCTCTGTGGGCTTTATAAGGAAGGCACTGCCTCATGCGCCCTTCTGCACGGGGTGACGGGCAGCGGTAAGACCGCTGTTTATATTGAGCTTATCCGCAAGGTGATTGCCTCAGGAAAATCAACGATTTTTCTTGTCCCTGAAATTGCCCTTACCCCTCAAATGGTCAGGCAGTTTTGTGCCCATTTTGGTGAGCAGGTTGCCGTTATACATTCAGGCTTAACCTATTCACAGAGGTATTCTGAGTATAAGCGGATAAAAAGCGGACAGGCGCTTGTGGTTATCGGCGCAAGAAGCGCCGTTTTTGCGCCCTGCGGCAATATTGGGGCAATTATTATAGATGAAGAGCATGAAAATACATATAAATCGGAAAACTCTCCCCGTTACCATGCCAGAGATGTTGCAAAATATAGATGTGTAAAGCATAACGCCTTGCTGGTGCTCGGATCGGCTACACCATCAGTGGAGAGCTATTATAACGCCGCGACTGGCCGATATAGCCTGTTTACTTTAGAGGAGCGGTACAATAATCTGCCCCTCCCGCAGGCTGTTATATCCGACATGAAGAAAACCTTGACCGAGGGGGATGACAGCGTTATCGGGCCGGAGCTGCAAGAGGCTACCGCGGAAGCGCTGGACAAAAAAGAGCAGACTATATTGTTTATCAACCGCAGGGGAAATGCCAGAATGGCTGTGTGCCCGGACTGCGGTCACATTCCACAGTGCCGGAACTGCAGCGCGCCCCTTACATATCATTCCGCCAACGGGCGCCTGATGTGTCACCACTGCGGGTTTTCGGAAGCGCTTGCCGACTCGTGCCCGGAATGCGGGGGAAGCCGTATAAGGCTTGTGGGTGCAGGTACTCAGAAAATTGAGGAACAGCTGGCGGAGTTGTTTCCAAAGGCGCGGGTGCTTCGCATGGACGCCGACACGACTTCCGGCAGAGACTCACACGAAAAGACCCTCTCGGCCTTTGAACGAGGGGAGGCCGATATTCTTATCGGCACCCAAATGGTGTCCAAGGGGCTTGACTTCCCCAATGTCACATTAGTGGGGGTAGTAGATGCCGATCTGGCGCTTTATAGCAGCAGCTTTCTGGCGGCTGAGCGCACGTTTTCGCTGATTTCCCAGGTGGCCGGCAGAGCAGGCAGGCGTCAGACCAGAGGCAAGGTGATTATACAAACCTTCGCGCCCGAAAACCCTGTCATTAAGTATGCCGCAGAGCAGGACTACCTTGGTTTTTATCAATATGAAATCAAGGTAAGGGAGCTTACCCAGTCCCCGCCCTTTTTTGATATTTTCACTTTTACGCTGTCGGGTGCCAATGAAAACGAGGTGCTTAAGGCGGCGCTGCGGCTGTCGGCCGGATTATCAAGCGCCTTTGCAAACGAGTTTGCCGACATTGCCGCCCCGGTTTTGGGCCCGGTGCCGCCGCCTATCGCCCGTCTTAACCGAAAGTACCGCTTTGTTCTCTCTTTTAAGGGAAGGGAAAGCAGGCGCACAGGCGAGCTTGTTTACGCGGTACCCTCATGGTTTAGGCGGCAGCCGGAGGGCAAATATATTACGCTGTTTGCCGACGTCAATTCCCGCAATATTTAGGAGGAAGTTATGTCAACGAGAAACATTGTAAAAGAAGGCGACCAGTGCCTAAACAAAAAATGCCGCAGGATAACCGATTTTAATGATCGGCTGCACTCCCTGCTGGACGATATGCACGAGACCCTGAAGGAAGCTGACGGGGCGGGGCTTGCCGCCTCACAGGTTGGCGTTTTGAGGGCGGCGGCCTTAGTCATGCTGGATGACGGCAGCTATCTTGAAATAATCAACCCTGAGATAATTGAGCGCGAGGGAACCCAGGAGGGGCCTGAGGGCTGCCTAAGCTTTCCCGGTATTTACGGCCTGGTTATGCGCCCTGAGCGTGTCAAGATAAAGGCGCAGGACCGCTTTGGCAAGGAGTTTGAGTACGAGGCGGAAGGCTTTACGGCTCGCGCCTTTTGTCATGAGATAGATCATCTGGAGGGCAAGGTTTTTACAGAGCTGGTCACCGAATATATTGATCTTGAGGAATATTTTTCACAGCAGGAAGAGGAAGAATGAAAATAGTTTTTATGGGCACGCCGGAGTTTGCAGTAACCGCACTGCAGGCACTGACAGACAGCAGACATGAGGTGGCCGCCGTATATACGAGGCTGGATGCGCCCCAAAGCCGCGGTATGAAAGTCAAGCCTTCTCCGGTCAAGCTATTGGCGCAGGAGCACGGTATTCCGGTTTTCCAGCCAAAAAGCATGAAGAAAGCCGATGAAATTGCTGCCTTTAGGGCGATCGGCGCCGATATTGCCGTTGTTGCGGCGTATGGGCTCCTGTTGCCTGTGGAGGTGCTTGCCGCACCAAGGTACGGGTGTATCAATATACACGCCTCCTTGCTGCCAAAGTACCGCGGTGCGGCGCCTATAAACGCCGCCATTCTGGGCGGGGATGCAAGCACGGGAATTACCATTATGCAAATGGATGCCGGCCTTGATACAGGTGATATGCTGCTGAAGGATGAAACTAAAATATCCGATACCGATACCTATGGAACCCTGCATGACCGCCTTGCCCAAATGGGAGGGGAGCTT
>JAVBSJ010000084.1:0-6967 GCA_031547105.1 Oscillospiraceae bacterium | reverse complement strand
ATAAGGGAAACATCGGTCACCTTTTGATAAGCCACCGGCTTAAGGCATCTGGCGCAGGCTGTATCGATTTGGGCTTGTACCTCAAGCTCCAGCCGGAACATGCCGCTGCTTTCAGACAAAGCACCGCTTATCCGTATAGGTTCACGGAAAGGATACTCAAAATTGACCTGCTCATCAGACCGGTTAATAGTATAATCAAATCCGATGCTGCGGGAATCTTGCGTTGCCACGTCTTTAAGGCTGATTTTCATAATAAAACCCCTCTGTACAACGGCACAAATGATATTATACAAACTGCCCAAAGGTTTGTCAAGGTATTTTCTGCAGGCGGCGCAATTTGCGAAGCAATTTGTGCAAGGGCCGCATCAGCGGAGCAAAACAGGCCGGCAATCTTATGTTTCAACCGCAATTACGGCCTTGCAAAGTGCCCTCGTTGCTATAAAAGGCCTTCCTCTTCAATAATCAGGTGCATTTCCATCACACGGTAAAAGGTATCAAGCTCTTCCTCAGAAAAATGCTTGCGCAGCTCATTTTGGAACTCAATAACATTTTTTATGTCGTACTGCTTGTGCGCAATAGAAAGCTCCCTGCCGGAAGGAGTGACGGACAAAAATACTTTTTTGCCGTCCTCCTTGCCGTATGCCCTGTATACGAGCTTCTTTTTCTCAAGCTTTGTTATGATTTGAGAAATGGCGCTCTTTGTGCGCCCAAGCTCCTCCGCCATTTGGGTGACGGTGATGCCGGGGTGCTCCTCAATATGGGTGACGGTGTGCACCTCAGTCAGTGAATACTTTTCGCCAGTGCCGTAATCCTTAGGCTTCATGGCCTCTTCGTAGCTGTACATAGTGTATCTAAAGCTCAGGTCGCTTAGATCGTAGGGATGTGCATTGGCCCACTTAAGCGTTTTCTCGTCGTCCATTTTCCATCCTCCTTCGAAAAAGCCCCTTGCCAGATTTATGTTTACAGCAGCTTGCTCAGTTCCTCCATCTCGGGCATATCCGAGACATTTGCCGCATAATGAGCATAAGTGATATTCAGCTCTTTGTCAACAACAAACAGGGCCGGAAGCTGAAGCTCCTCCCCCTCATACTCACCATGCTCAAAGCCGGCCTTTTTCACCTTGCCTATCTTGGCAATGGTGCTGAAGCCCGCCATTTTGAGCTTTGAGGCGGCCGCATGTATCTCAAACTCCTTATAAAGCGCCATAGAAGGGTCACAGATAATGTCGAAGGGCAAATCGCCCTTGTGAACCTGCTGTGCAAGCTTTACAGGGTCGGACTGCAGCACGACAAAGGCCTTTCCGCCCTTTGCTTCAACAAGATTATAATGCTCCTTCAGCTGGTGGATGTCATACTGGCAAAGAGTGCAGCCGTAATATCTAAGGAAAATTAAAGCGGTCTTTCCGTCCCCCACCGCCTGAGACAGTTTTTGCTCCTGCTCAAATATGGTGCTGAAGGTAAAATCGGGCATTTTGCCGCCCTTAATTAATTTTGCCATAAAATCGCTCCCTTATTTATATTTTGCGTCTATCGCATTTGCTTTGTCGCTGCTCCTCCGGTCAAGACGGTAGGCAAAGAAACAGACAGGCTACCGGCCGCTTCCGTCCGGTAGCCATAATGCGCGGATAAATCAGCCCTGTATTTGCTATTATATATTATATTTAAGGTGTATTACAACCCCTTAAACTGCAGGGCGATTCTTTCAAAGGCTTCCCTGATAAGGGGGCGTGGGGAGGAGAGGCAAACGCGCTCGTACCCGTGTCCCTGCTCGGGGTCAAACATATCTCCGCCTTCCAGCGCAACGTTTGCATCATAATAGATCTTCTGGTGCACCTGGGCAGGGGTCAGGCCGTAGCCCGAGAAATCCATCCAAAGGACATATGTGCCTTCCGGTTTGTAGGCCTTGACCTTAGGCATGTTCTTGCTGATAAAATCAAGCACCCAGTCAAATGTGCCGTCAAAATACTCGCAGATCTGATCGACCCAGTCATCACACTGTGTATATGCAGAGATGCAGCCCTCTATAGCAAAGGGGGTGGGCATGCAGAAGCCAAGCTCCTTCTTGAACTGCCTTTTCAGCTCAGGCTCGGAAATAATGGCGTTGGAACATTTGAGGCCGGCCATATTAAAGGTCTTGTTGACCGCTGTCAGCATGACGATATTGGATGGATCGGCAACGGCAGCGGCGGGGTAATGCTTCTGCCCTACGCGTATAAGGTCGCAGTGCACTTCATCGGAGACAAGAAGCACATTATTTCTCTTGCAGATGTCGGCAAGCTGCTGAAGCTCCTCTTTAGTCCACACGCGGCCTGTGGGGTTGTGGGGGGAGCAGAGAATAAACATTTTGTTGTTGGGATCCTTTGCCTTTTCTTCAATATCGGCAAAGTCCATTGTGTAGTAGCCGTCAGTGTTGATCAGCTGGGAGTTGACAAGCGCGCGGCCGTTTCCTTCAACGGCGCTTGTGAAGGGGCCGTATACAGGACGGGTGATAATGATTCCGTCACCGGGCTGGGTGAAGGCCTTTACGGCGATATTAAGAGCGTGGACGGTGCCGTCGACATACATGATGTCGTCCGCATTGACCTCCCAGTTGTGCCTGTCTCTGAACCAGCGGACGACAGCCTGCGCGTATCTGGGCTCACCCTTATCGGTGGTGTAGCCGAAAATGCGCCTGTCGCAGACCTTGTGCAGAGCCTCAACCACCTGCGGCGGGCAGGCAATGTCCATGTCGGCGGTAAATATCGGTATAGTGTCCTCATCCATTCTGGCGTCAAAGCCGAAGGCAGCCATAAGCGCACCGCCATCCCATTTCATGGAAGCTGTGCCCCTTCTTTCTACATGCTCATCAAAATTGTACTTCATAATATCTCCCTTTCAATAATAAAAATGTCTTAGTTCCAGGAAAATCATTTAGCCCCTTAACAAAAAAATTTATTTAGCCCCTTAACAATATCAAGTATACTACTAGTTTTTTATTAATTCAACGTTCAATTTAACTCAACGCTTATGTATAATATGCACAATTTACCATCAAACCGCAAAATGTCTTTAGTGAGTAAACTATTCACTTTGCTGGAATATCTCTGATTTTTTGGTTATTTTGCCTATATACTTTATGTCATTGCAACAAAATTGATGTTTGCTAGTTGCAATTGTAAATAAACTGTGTATATTAGATAGTAGTTAGTTTAACCGCTAATCAAACCATGCAAACTTATTATTGGAGGTAATCACATGGTAGATGCTGTAAGGAATCTAAACGGCACATTATGGATCTTCGCTTCTCTGCTCATCGGCTGGGTTATTGTTCAGGCCATGCTGTTCTACAGGCTGGCAATGGGCTTCAACAAAAAGAACAATCTGCTGAGCGATGAGGAAGTCAAATCCGCAGTCAGAACAGGTGCGGTTTCCGTTTTCGGCCCCGCTGTTTCGGTCGTCGTCGTGGCTCTTTCCCTTATTTCGATGGTCGGCTCTGCGACAACATTCATGCGCTGCGGCGTTATCGGCGCCCCCTCCTGGGAGCTGCTGATGGCCAACACCTCGGCCGACGCTGCCGGCGTAGCGTTTGGCTCTGCCGGCTTTACCGAGAACATCTTTGTTCTCTGCATCTTTGGCATGGTCTTTGCTTCGGCACCGTACTTCATCAACACAATCATCACGCTTAAGCCCCTTGACCTCGCCGTTAAGGCCGCTTCCGCCGACAAGAGCAAGCCCTCCTTTATCCCCACACTGGGCAAGGCTGCTATGATGGGTATGATGGGTTACTCCCTGTACAACTACGTCACAAACAAGAAGATGGTTCCTGCTCTGCTGGCTTCCGCCGCTACCGCTTTTGCCGTCCAGAAGCTGGCAAAAATGACCGGACAGAAGTGGCTTAAGGACTTCAGCATGGCTTTCTCAATGGTCATCGGTATGGCCGTCGCCCAGATTTGTGCCGTGACAATCTTTGCTGCATAGGAGGAAATGATAAATGGCTAATTTGAACAATCCTGAAGCCGGCGCCAAGGTCATGACCGCTGAAGAAGATTACCAGCAAAACTTCATGCCTGCGGTTCACCGTATCGGGCAATCCACAATGGCTATCGCTTTCTGCCTGTCCTTCCTGCCTGTTGCATACTTCATCGTGGTAAAAGGATATGGCCTTCCCTTCGCAACCTACCTTAACGTTATGATCGCTATCGGTTCCGTCGGTATCGGCATGTGGCTGACAGAGCCCCTTTCCTACTGGCCGGTTCTCGGTTCCGCAGGTACTTATATCGCATACCTTTCCGGCAACGTCGGCGGCATGCGCTTCCCTGTTTCTCTGGCTGTTCAGGCTGCTATGAACGCAGACATCAACACCCCCAGAGGCCAGGTTGCCACCATCGCCGGCATCGTCGGCTCGGTTTTCTCTAACCTTGCCATCCTGCTGGTCATCGTTCTTGGCGGTGAGGCTCTGCTTAAAATCCTGCCGACCGCCGTTATCGCATCCTTTGCGTTCACTATGCCCTCCCTGTACGGCTCCATGCTTTACATGCGCTTTAACGGCCCCAAGGGCGTTCTGGCCGGTTTCCTGGACTGCCTCCCCTATCTGCTGGTCTCTATGAGCATCAGATGGGCCGTCCTCAAGCTCCCCTTCTTTGCTCCTGTTTCCAAGTTCGGTACCGCTTTCTCCGTCGGCGCAACAATCCTCTTCGGATATGTGATGTGGAAGGTCAAGACAGGCAAGAAGGCCTAAGTATTACGCGGTTATTTTTATTGAAGTATGTACTGCTTTGGTATATAATTTAAATTGTCAAATTGCCGCCGCATGGTGCGGCAATTTGGCGTTATAGGGAAAATGTAAACAAACAATAAACAAAAGGAGAGTACATTATGAAGTTTATCGACATGCATTGCGATACCCTTATGACGGCATTTCTGAAGAAGCTGCCCACCCTCACCACAATGCCCGACGCAATGGTGGACATCGACCGTATGAGAAAGAGCGGCGCTCTTGCGCAGTTCTTTGCCATGTTCCTGCTGCCGGTCGGCTCTTTCGAGAGAATGGGCATTGAGCCTATTGATGATGATGTTTATCTCGATGCCCTGACAAAGGTTTTTAATGACACAATCGCTGCCAATTCAGACGTTCTTGCCCGCGCCACCAACGCAAACGAAATGCTGGCAAACGAAAAGGCCGGCAAAATGTCCGCTTTCCTGACCATTGAGGACGGCCGCAGCGTGAACGGCGACATGAACAAGCTGAAAAAGTATTATGACATGGGCGTTCGCCTGATCTCCCTGACCTGGAACTTTGACAACTGCTTCGGCGCCCCCAACTCCTATGAGCCCGAAGTGATGAACAAGGGTCTCACCGCTTTCGGCAAGGAAGCCATTCCGGTCATGAACGACATGGGCATTATTATTGACGTTTCCCACCTGTCTGACGGCGGCTTTATGGATGTTGCCAGGCTGTCCAAAAAGCCCTTTGTCGCTTCCCACTCAAACTGCCGCGCCCTCTCCCCCCACAAGCGCAACATGAACGATGCAATGATCAAGATCATGGGCGAAAAGGGCGGCGTTGCCGGTATCAACTTCGGGCCTGAGTTCCTTAACGAGGATGTAACCGGCAAGGTCTCCTCCGTGGAGCTTATGAGCAAGCATGTCAAGCACTTCATCAACATCGGCGGCACAGAGTGCGTTGGCCTCGGCTCCGACTTTGACGGCGTCCACGGCGAAATGGAGATCGGCTCTATCGACAAGATGCACCTTCTCTTTGACCGACTGAAGAAGGAAGTCCTCAGCGAAGAGCAAATCGAAAAGGTCGCTTACAAGAACGCAACAAGAGTCATTCTTGAGGCTATGAAATAAGCAAGCGTCCACTATTGTTTCCTATCCTCCCTTGCGGTTTTACCGCCGGGGAGGATATTTCTTTACGCTGAACACCCACTTGTGGTACTATAGCGGCAAGAGCATTCTTTGTGAGGTCGTTATGAAAGAGTTTAGGATAAATAAAAATGATTCCGGGCAGCGGCTGGACAAGTTCCTAGGCAAGGCAGTTCCCTCTCTTCCCCCCGGTCTGATGCACAAATATGTGAGGCTGAAGCGCATCAAGCTCAACGGCAAGCGCTGCTCCTTTGACGAGCGTCTTAAGGAGGGTGACCTGCTGTCAATGTATATCAATGATGAGTTTTTTGTGAAGGCCGGGGATGACTACGCTTTTCTCGCCGCCTCCGGCGATGTAGACATAGTATACGAGGATGAAAATCTGCTTCTGGCCGATAAAAAGCCGGGGCTTGTTGTCCACGAGGATGAAAGCGGCAGCGCCGATACGCTGATAAACCGCATACAGAAATATCTGTTTGAAAAGGATGAATGGAATCCGGAGGACGAGCTGTCCTTCACCCCCTCCCTTTGCAACCGCATTGACCGCAATACCGGCGGCATTGTAATAGCCGCCAAAAATGCCGAGGCTTTACGCATTTTGAATGAAAAAATTAAAAGCCGTGAAATTGACAAATACTATCTGTGCCTGGTTCATGGCACCCCCGCGCCTAAAAATGGTACGATAAAGAATTATTTGACGAAATTAAGCGCCGAGAACCGTGTCACCGTATCCGAAAGGCCGCAGCGCGGGGCGCTGACCGCCATTACCGAATACAGCGTGCTGAAAAGCGGAGGAAGCCTTTCCCTTGTGGAGTGCAGGCTGCTTACAGGCCGCACCCATCAGATAAGGGCGCATATGGCTCACATCGGCCATCCCTTGGCGGGGGATACCAAATATGGCCTGAACCGTGACAATAAAAGCCTGCCTTTCAAATATCAGGCTCTTTATTCCTACAAGCTCATATTTGATTTTCAGACCGACGCAGGCGCCCTTAACTATCTAAAGGGACGGTGCTTTACTGTTGAAAACGTTCCCTTTGCCGATTATCTCGGAGGCGAGCTATCAAAGTAATTCAGAGCAAATCAGCGAAAACAAGAGTATTTTAAAGCATTTTTGAAAT
>JAVBSJ010000037.1:0-3659 GCA_031547105.1 Oscillospiraceae bacterium | reverse complement strand
ATATAGCTTGTGTCGGGCATACCGAGGAAGTCCGCCGAATAGGCAATTGTAAAAAAGCAGCCCTGGTCGGTTTTGATACTGGTTGCAGCCGGCTGTAAGGCGGGGCTGCCTGCCACCATTGAAACGTCATACCGAATTACCTGACCTGCCCCGTTTTTTTCGACAACAATTTCGACACGGTGCTCAGGATAAACCGGAAGCCTGAAGCACTCCGAAAAAGCGTGCTGAACTGCATCCATGGTGATGTCTGTATTAACAGGAAAAGAGGCTTGGAACTCAAGCGGGTAGAAGCGATAGTAGTCCTTTAAAAACACTGTCTCGGTATGCCGCGCTCCGTCTTCGGTGCGGCTTGCAACATCGGAAACGGGCACCGGCATGTCCCCCGGTTCAATTTCGCCGCTTGTACTGAAAGAGCCGCTGGTATAGGTTGAGCTTAGATATATGCCGTCTGACTCACGGGGTGTATACTTGTAGTCCCGTCCCTGTGCGAACCTGAACTCGGTCTCCGGCTCTCTGCCGATAGTGTATGCGGTGTCCCAAAAGAGATAGTAGTCCATTGTGCTTTTGTAGGAGAAGGAAAGCCCCGCGACAGCAGCATTGTCGCCATACAGCGGTATTTCCTCAAGCTCCACCTTATCTTGCCGGCCGGTTATGGAAGCGTGGGCAAAAATAAGTCCGCCTGCCGACAGCACCAAAAGGAGAGCCAGTGCAATGAGAGTTTTACGCATGACAGCCTCCTTTACTCCTGGTCGGTCAGGTCTGCCAGAGCCTTACTGACCCTGTCAGGCTTGTAATGATACGTTTCCTTGACGTAGGCCATCAGACTGCGGCCTGCTTCCTCCAGCTCAGCCGTTGTGATGTCGCCCACTATTTTGCCTTCGCGGAGAAGCACCGCCCTGCCGATAAAACTCTCCACCTCTTCAATCAGGTGGGTGGAAAGCAGCACTGTTTCGTGGGGCTCAAGAATGCCCAGCAGCACCTTGTAAAAATCCTCCCTGTTGAAAACGTCATTGCCTGCAAAGGGCTCATCCATCAGGATGTAGTCGGCGCCCTGAGAGAGGCTCATAATGACTTCAAACTGGTTTTTCTGCCCCGTGGAAAAGGCCTTCAGCTCCTTTTTCATGGGAAGGGCAAAAAACTCCATCAGTCCCTTAAAGCGCTTTTCGCTGAAGCGGGGGAAGTGCATTTGATAAAAATCCCTATGGCTTTCGGCGGTGAGGTTGGGGAAAAAGGAATGCTCACTTGTGGCAAAGGAGAGCTTCTCGATATTCTTGTGGGTGATGGGCTCTCCGTCCAGCGTTATGTGCCCCGAATAGTCGATAAAATTAAGAATGCACTTCATAAGTGTGGACTTTCCCGCGCCGTTTTCACCGAAAAGGCCGACTATCTCCCCTCTGGGCAGGCTGAGGCTGACATTGTCAAGGGCGCGCTTCCCAAAGCCCTTTCCGCCGTAATAGATTTTGCCGATTTTTGTAATTTCAATCATAAGGCACCCCATATCTTCTGCCATTGGTTGGGCAATAAAGCCTCCGGCGGCGTGATGTTCATGTAGTAGGCGAAGTAGAGAAGCAGCATAATAAGCGAAGCCATAAGGAATATCAGCGCAATGGCCGCAGGGAGCGTGATGCACCGCAAATGAAGCTCACTGCGGGTTTTCAGCCTGCGCATAAGGTAAATGCTTTTGCTGCCCTGATAATGGTAAGCGTAGTGGTAGTAAGCTACGGCGGCCATGCTTGCGGCGCCAAGCCAGAAGCCCGCGAGGCTGCGCCCCAAAACATATACGAAGTCAGGCATTTCAGCCCATTGGTACAGCGTTTTTGTAAAGCCGACCGGCTCAAGGTAAAACAGCCGCTGATAAAAGTTGTCGTATTTGAAGAAGAAGCCAAGGCTGTACATAAGCGCAAAGAACAGCCCCCACGCGCTCCATTTCAGCTCGTACCCCCAGTCGATGCCGGGAGGCACCAGACGGTCAAGATTTAGCTTTTTCATAAGCTTTGCCCCATATCTGGCTTGCGGCATATACGGCAATACCGGCAGAGGACAGGGCGAGGGTTATGTCACCAAAGAGGCCGCCCATGCTCTTGGGAAAAAATAATATTACAACATTGATTAAAGGCAGAATTAAGTTGCTTCTGGCTCCATGCCTCTGCCAGAAAGGATAACAGGCGGAGGTGACACCAAGACTTGACCACAAAACAGTATTGCGGAAATACCGGCTGGTTTCAGCAAGCGGGAGCAGGCTGTGCAAGAACTTGTTGGAATAAAGTGAAAGAAAAAGAGATTGATTGCCGGCATATTCGGCCGGAGCCATAAGGGTATAGAGCTTAAACAGAAGGATAATTGTCATAACTTGCGTGCCCCAAAGTGCAAAAATGCACAGGGTGTTATAGGCTGCCCAGCCTATGAAGGTAGATCGCTCCTCAATCCGAAGGCGCCTTAAAGTGTAACCGGGGACACTGCTGCCCGTGCTGCAACCGTTTTTACATAAAAATCCGCATAGCATAGCTAACGCTGCGGCAAATATAAGGAATATATAGGATCGTGAAATGAGATTTTCAAAATACATCATATTATCCGTACTATACTGGTCCACGCTTGAAAAACCCCGCAAGGCCCAATAGAATACCACGCATTCAGTTATTACCATAGCGGCAAAGAGAAGCAGAACCTTGCGCAGAGACCCTCTCGCCGCAAGCGCCGCGATTGACAACTGGTTTTTCATATATTCTCTCACTCCTTCCACAGCATTTCTATAGTTTCAAGGGCTTGGGCTTTGGAAACGCCTAATTGCTTCATCATGTTTACAAGCCCGCCGGCGGCCGATTCCAAAAGCTGGGCGCGTATTTCCGAGACCTGCTCCACCGTCACAGTGACAAAGCTTTTGGCGCCGGAGCGGGATTCGATTATGCTTTCCTCCTCCAGTATGCGATATGCCTTTTGCACCGTGTTTGGGTTGACCCCCAGCAGGGCGGAAAGGGTTCTGCGGGAGGGGATTTCCTCCTGGTCCGAAATGGCGCCGGAGGCGATCCCTTGCTTGATAAAGCCGATTATCTGCACATAGATAGGGCTCCCGTCCTCCATGGCAAATTGTGAAAAAGACACCATTTAGTCAAAATCCCTCCCTGCTGCGCCTCAAGTGTATTACTTGTATAATACGGTTCACAACTGTATTATATGAGTAATACACTGTCCTGTCAATAGGCAAAATAAAATTGTTTCCGTCCAAAAATGGGACAGCCTTGCTTTTGACATTCGCCGCCAAATGATATATACTATAAATCACGGAAATAGGACAAACTTCGACTGTTTATGAGGTTTACATATGCGAAAAAAATACCCGGTTACAATAGCCTTGATACTGGCGCTTACAGTTGGCATTTTGGCAGGCGGAACGGCTGACGACCCTCTTGTCACCCTTAAATATCTCAAGAATAACTTTGTCACGCCCATTACGCAGACTATCAGCAGCAAGGCGGGGGAGCTGCTTAACAGCGCCATTGCGCAATTCAACACGTCCCTTGATACCGCCAAAAGCGATTTGAAAAAGCAAATCGCCAATGTTTCCCTCAGCTCTGACACCCAAAAGGATGAAATCGCCCGCAAGGTGGTGCTTCGCATGGGGCTGACCCCTCAGGAGAGCAACTTGCCCTACCGTCAGG
>JAVBSJ010000050.1:0-37911 GCA_031547105.1 Oscillospiraceae bacterium | reverse complement strand
GTCACCCCCGCTTCCATTTCCACCTCCACAAAGCGCCTGCAAAAGGCGGGGCTTCTGACAAAAAAAGCCGACCCCGACAACCTGCGCCGCAACCGCCTGTCGGTAACGCCGGAAGGGGTTTCCCGATGCCAAACCTGTGACCGCCTGCTTGGTGAGTTTTACATAAGCATGTTTGCCGGTGTGAGCGAAGAGGAGCTTGCGGATTTAAGCAGGATACTGGACAAGATCCTCATGAACATGGCGCCGGAAGAAAGCGGGAGCATCAATACCCTTGACATCGCCGCCCTTGTCAACCGCGTGCGGGAAAATGATGACCAGATAAAAAAACGCACTTTAGAGCGCAAATGAATATAAAAAAGCGGCCCCTGATGGGGTCGCTTGCTTTTATACTCATTTCGGCTTCACGCCGCTTCAGGCTTCACCGATGAAAATAATCAAAGCTGCGGAAAACCGCCTAACTAATGCCGTCCTTCAAAAACATAAAAACTGAAATCATAATCGCACCGAAGCCGACGGCTTTATAGGCGAGCAGGATAAACTCTGTCGGCTCCCCGCCCTGAACAAAAAGCTTTCTCAGCAAGCTGTTTTCCCAGCTTTCCTCTGTAAAAAAGATCAGATGCATTGAAACGGCAACTATGACGATGACAGAAGCAAGGAAAACCACATAAAGAAACGGGTGCTTGTATTTATCTGAAATGCCCGCAAAATAATCCCGCAGGTCTTCCATAAGCCTGACCTCCCGCTTCTGCAAAGCGGTCAGATCGGACGATGCAACTCCGGCTGCAACAGAACCGTCGGAAAAGGAGTACCCAAAGCCGGTCAAGCCTCCGTAGCCTCCCCCCTGCCTCATGGCCTTGCCGTTATACTCCACCGTTACGGTTATGTAGCCCTCGGTGGCAAAAACCAGCCTGCCCCCATTCTCTCCCAAAAGGGTCATTTTCCTTGACGAAATCCCGTCAATATAAAAGTCTTCCCCGTCGCAGGTAAACACGGGGCCCGCCATGTCCCGTATGTAGAAAAAAGCGGCGACCCCAATCAGCGCAAGGGCAATTAACGCAGTGCTGAAGATATATTTCCTGAACCGCGGATCACTTCTCATTCTTTCCAAAACCGTCTGCAAAGCATTTCCCCCCTCACATGCTATCTGTTTTAAGTATACACCAAGCGTCAGAAAAAAGCAGCGGGGCATTATTGCCCCGCTGCTGGTTTTACAGCTATGTACCGCCCTATTGCAGCGGCCTTGTGTTGTTACGGATTTCCCTGCCTGTTCTTGTCCCTTTGGTTAAACATATTGAGAATGGCGTCAAAGGCAGCATCCTCATCATTGGCAGGTGCCTTCACTGCGCCCTTCTCTTCACCCTCTCCCATTTCCAGCTGACCGCCTTCGTTTGCGCCTATGCGCACTTTGCCGTCGGAGTAGGGTTTGTCTGTAATTGCAGGGTCGGGCTTTGGCAGAGGCTTCCTCATGCCGGCGCTGTCAAACCCGGTGGCGATGACGCTTATACGCACTTCATCCTCAAGCTGCTCATCAAAAGCGGCGCCCATGATAATATGGGCATCGGGGTGGGCAGCCATCTGCACCATTGTGGCGGCCTCCTCAAACTCTTCAAGCCCGATGTCGGGAGAGCCGATGATGTTAAGTATAACCCCCTTGGCGCCATTGATGGAGGTCTCCAGCAAGGGGCTTTGAATGGCGATCTTTGCAGCTTCCACAGCCTTTTCCTTTCCGGAAGCCTTGCCGACGCCCATATGGGCATAGCCGGCATTGCGCATAACGGTGGAAATATCGGCAAAGTCAAGGTTGATAACGCCGGGGAACAAAATAAGCTCGCTTATGCTTTCAACAGCCTGACGCAGAACATTGTCGGCAATCTCGAAGGCGTTCAGCACAGTTATCTTCTGCTCCGACACCAGCTTAAGCCTCTCATTTGGGATTATGACAAGGGCATCCACCCTCTCCTTAAGGTTGGAAATGCCTTCATTAGCCTGTTCAATACGGCGCTTGCCCTCCCACAAAAAGGGACGGGTGACAACGCCGATGGTCAAAATATTCATAGCCTTGGCCATTTCGGCGATTATAGGCGCGGCGCCTGTGCCGGTGCCGCCGCCCATTCCGGCGGTAATAAACACCATGCTGGCCCCTTGGAGCAGCTTTTTAATATCGTCTTCGCTTTCCTTGGCGGCCTTCTCCCCTATAACAGGGTCGGAGCCGGCGCCCTTGCCCCCTGTCAGCTTCTCGCCGATTTGCAGCTTTACTGTGGCGGCGGAATAATTAAGAGCCTGCCTGTCCGTATTTATTGCGACAAAATCCAAGCCTCTGGCCCCGCCCTTAATCATACGGTTAATGGCATTGCCTCCGCCACCGCCGACACCGATAACCTTGATGGCAACGCCGGCCTCAGCGCCGGTTTCGATTGTAAAGCCCATATCAAACCTCCATATGTTGATTCATAGTCGAGAATATTCTAATTCTTTGCGATAAAGCGGGCGACATCGCCCTCAGAAATATCTATTGTCCCCTTGTCGTTGGGTGAAAGCTCGTCCAACACTGCGGCGAGAAAACGCATCTTTTTCTCAAGGTGATCCGCCGTGCCAAGCTTAACTTCAAATCTGCCCAGATAGCCCATACGAATATCATACGCTTTTGAAATGTCTAAATTATCAATATTGACAAGTATATCATTATTTTTTGCTGTGTTCAATATGGAAAACAGAGCTTTTCCCGCTTCTTCATCAGAAAAGGTGATGTATTTCCCCAATTCTGCCGTTTTTATCTGCGCGCCGGTAATAATTATCAGCCCTTCGCCGCCGGTAGGGGTAATCTCCTCCACCAGCTTTCCCTTTATATCCATTATATACCACTTGGCTTCCGCCTGAATTATGGCAATTGGCACGCATTCGGAAACAATGATCTGCACCTTATCGGGCAGCGTCCTGCGCATGACAAGCTCATCTATATACGGACACTGGCTGAAAATGCTGTTTATGGAGGCAAACTTATTAAACAAAAACATACTGCTGCCCATCTCCAGCTTTGAGGCCGCTACTATAACCTCATCGGAATAGCGGCTGTCGCCCACCACCTCAATTTCGGCGATTTTGAAAAAGATGACGGCGGCCGACAGCAGCGACACGATAACCAACACAAGACAAATAAAGGACATGACAAGGCCAAGACCCTTGCGTCTCCTTCTTCTGCGGCTGCGTTTTTGATTATACGTCCCTTTTTTCTTCATCCTTTTACCGAAAAGCCTTATATTCGCTTTATTTGCGCCCCCAGAAGAGCCAGTGAAAGCTCAAGCTTTTCATATCCTCTGTCAATATGATAAATATTTTCCACAGTGCTGTCCCCCTCAGCCGCCAGAGCTGCGACCACAAGCGCCGCACCGCCCCTTAGGTCGGTGGAGGTGACGGTTGCCCCATGCAGGCTTATTACCCCTTCGACAACGGCGACCTTGCCCGAAACCCTGATTTTCGCCCCCATGCGCTCCAGTTCGGAGACATGGCGATAGCGGCTCTCAAAGATATTTTCCATAAACACTGTAGTGCCCCGCGCCGTACAGGCACACGCCATCAGCGGCGACTGGGCATCTGTGGGGAAACCCGGATATGGCATTGTGCGGACAGAGGGCATAGAGGTCAGGCGTTTGTCCGCCCTGGCTCTTATAGTCCTTCCCGAGTACTTGACATTAAGCCCGCCCTCTGAAAGGTGGGAAATAACTGTGGCAGCGTGCTCGGCCTCGCAATTTTCCAGTGTTATGTCCCCGCCTGTGGCGGCGACAGCGCATAAATATGTAGCGGTCTCAATCCGGTCGGGCATTATGCGGTGCTCAGTGTCGTGGTTGGTCAGCCCGCCTGTTATAATGATTTCCCCGCTTCCTGCGCCTTTTATATTTGCCCCTGCTTTTTTCAGAAAGCGTTCCAGATCCTGTATCTCAGGCTCACGGGCGGCGTTGATGATTCTTGTCACGCCCTTGCAGGCGGTTGCGGCAAGCATGATATTTTCCGTTGCGCCAACCGACGGAAAGGAAAGCACGATTTCCCTGCCCCGCATATCCTCTGCCCGGCAGTTGATCTCCCCGTTCTCCGGTGTGATGGAGACCCCTAGCTTTTCAAGGGCGCCAAGGTGCAGGTCAATCGGCCTGGGCCCCAGCTCACACCCGCCGGGAGTGTGCAGCACGGCCTTGCCGCAGCGTGCGATTATCGGCCCGAGAAAAATTATTGACGAGCGCATTTCCCGCATAAGGTCATCGGGAATATCCCACCGCTGGATAACGGAGGAGTCTACCGTCACGGTTTTGCCCTCACGCTTGATTTTGCATCCCAGATGCTCAAGAATTTTGATGGCCGAATCTACATCCTTCAGGTCGGGGCAATTATGTAAAATGTTGGTTCCGCCATTGATAAGGGTGGCGGCTAAAATCGGAAGTACACTGTTTTTGGCCCCATTGATCTTGATGGCGCCCTCCAGGCGTTTTCCCCCCTGTATTGTGAATACGCTCACATCGATCTTCCTTTCTCCTAGAGATATGCTACGACATATACCACATACTATGCGCCGCAGCTTAAGGAAGTTACAGGGTACAGGCACTACATAAGTGTAATCTTTATCGCTTCATACATGCGCTCAAGCGCGTCAAACCGTGCAAGCGACAGGGCGTTTTTACCCATTTGCCCAAGTATTTCCGGGTTTTCCAAAAGCCTTCTTGTCTGTAAATAAAGCTCCTCCCCGGTTGTGGAAGGCTCCAGCATAACGACAGCGGCCCCGGCATGCTCCAGCGCCCGGGCGTTTTTCTCCTGATGATTGTCGGTAACATAGGGAGAAGGAACGATAATGGAGGGCTTGCCAAGGGCGCATATCTCCGCCAGCGCGCTGGCCCCGGCGCGGCTTATAACCAAATCGCTGCACCCCATGACCCTGCCCATATCATATATATATTCACGCAGGTCTATATTGTCGCTTTTTTCAAGATTTATGCCCTTGGCAGCCACCGCATCCGGCATCCATTTATAGCTGCCTGCCCCTGTGGCAATAACGAGATTGAAATCGTTGTCCTTTGACAGCAGCTCTATATAGTCCACCATTTTCTCATTCATGTATTTCGCGCCCACCGAGCCCCAAAAACACAGGACAGAGGGGTTATTGTTCTGAAATATCTTTTCCCTGTCCCCTCCGCGGGGGAAAATCACATCCTCCCTCACCGGGCTGCCCACATATACAACCTTTTTCGCCCCTTTGAGGTGCTTTCTGGTTTCCTCATAGCTTATCATAACGCAGTCCACCATGGAGGCAAGACGGCGCATTGCCAGCCCGGGGGCGGCGTTTGCCTCCAGCATGGCGGTTTTGACCCCCAGCTTGCAGGCGGCATACACCATGGGGAAGGAAGCATAGCCCCCCATGCCGATAACAATATCGGGCTGCTGCTCCTTGATAATCCTCTTTGCGCCGCTTATAGCTGCAAGAGTGTTTTTGCCAGCTGCAAGGTTGTGGGCAATGCCCTTTGGGCTTATGCTTCTGGAAAGCCCGGTAAGCTGAAATGTGTATATGGGATACCCCTCACGGGAGACGAGACGCTCCTCAATTCCCCCTTTCCCTCCGGAAAAGGCAATATCAGCGTCCGGCTCCCGCCGCTTTACATATCCGGCGATGGCGAGAGCGGGATTTACATGCCCTGCGGTTCCGCCCCCTGCGAAAATTATCTTCATACAAAATCCGTTCCTTTCGCTGAAATATGCCTAAGCTTCGTCGGAGCTTCGGTATCGGGACACCGAGAGCAGGATGCCCATCTCACCCAAAAGCATCATAAGTGATGTGCCTCCGTAGCTGAAAAAGGGCAGCGCGGCGCCGGTGACAGGGAAAAGGCCTGAAACAACCCCTATATTAAAAATCGTCTGAACGGCTATGTGAGAGGTTATTCCGGCTGCCAGCAGCATACCGAACTTGTCTTGTGCCTTTGAGGCGATATAATATCCGCGCAAAATCAGCGCTGCGAACAGTATAAGTATCAGTGAAGCGCCGATAAAGCCAAGCTCCTCACATATTACCGAAAATATAAAATCGTTGGCCGGCTCGGGCAAAAAAAGGTGCTTCTGGCGGCTCTGCCCCAGGCCGAGACCCCATATCCCTCCGCTGGAAATCGCCAAAAAGGACTGAGAGCCCTGCCAGCCTTTGTTTTGCGCATCAACAAAAGGGTCAAGCCATACATTAATGCGGGTCATGGCGTACGGGTTGACCGCCACATACCCGGCAATAGCTGCGATTCCAGCCGCCACACAGCCAAAGAGCCATTTAAAGGGAGCTCCACCCAAAAAGATAATGACAAAGCCTATGCCGGCAATTATGACAGTCGCGGAAAGGTGCGGCTGAACGTATAAAAGGCCGGCGGTGATAACAAGAAGCACACCGTACGGCAGTATGCCGTACTTAAAGGTGGCCATTTTTTTCGGCCCCCATATAGTGGCCATTGAGGAAAAGAAAAGTATAAATGCAAACTTGGTTATTTCGGAGGGCTGAAAGGTGGTAAAGCCAAGATTTATCCAGCGCCAGGCCTTGTTTATCTCCATCCACAGGGGTGCACGCACAAATATTGTCGCCAATAAAATGGTGGAGCCTGCCATAAGCGGTATGGCAAAGAAATGCAGCTTGTGATAATCAAAGCGGGAGGCGGCGAACATGGCCGCAATACCGGCCGCGGCAAACACACCCTGCCGTAAAACATAAAAGGTTGAGTTGCCCTTCTGCCTGTAATATGCGTCGGCGTAGCTTGCCGAATAGAGGCAAACAAGCCCTACAGCCACAAGCAGGAGGATCAGAATGACCATAGGCTCGTCAACGCCTGTGGTTTTGGATGCCCTTTCGGAAACGTCCCTGTCATAGGTTTTGTTATTCTTCTTGCGTGCTATTGCAGACACCCCCCAGGGTTAATCACAAAGATTTGAGCCAAATAAAGCTGACAAGGCAGGTAACGGCTGTTATAGCCGTAAAAGCAGCTACGATTTTATTTTCACTCCACCCGTTCATCTCAAGATGATGGTGGTAGGGTGCCATTTTGAACACCCTTTTGCCGTGACTAATTTTGAAGTAAGCCACCTGAATTATATCGGAGAGCGTTTCTATAATATATATGATGCCGACCGGCACGAGTATTATGGGCATATTGCAGGAAAACGCCATGGCACATACCGCGCCGCCTAAAAACAAAGCGCCGGTATCTCCCATAAACACCTTGGCCGGATAGCGGTTAAAGACCAGAAAGCCCAGCAGCCCCCCCAGCAGCGCGGCGGGAAAAATCACCGAATAGCTGCCGATTAAGTAATATACCCCGCAAAAAAACGCAGCCACCACAGCCGTCACCGAGCCGCAAAGCCCGTCAATTCCATCGGTCAGATTGACGGCGTTGACCGTGCCGACTATGACAAACACGGCAAAAAGCAGATATACTGCCCACGGCAGGGTGATGCGGATATTGACAAACGGAATCAGCAGAACCGGCGCAATATATCCCATGCTGCGCAGCACCGATATGAAGAGGGCGCCTGCGGCTATCTGCAAAAGCAGCTTTTGCCCCGCCGTAAGCCCTTTATTCTGCTTTTTCTTGATTTTGGTATAGTCATCTATAAAGCCCACAGCCGCAAACACCAGCGACAGCAGCACCATATACATAGGGCGATAATCGTCGGCCTTGCTCAGCGCCGGCAGACAAGCTCCCACCGGTATAAGCATCGCCATAATAAAAATCAACCCGCCCATGGTGGGTGTATTCTGTTTGCTTTTATGCCATGTGGGGCCATCTTCCAATATCTTCTGCCCAACCTTCATACGGGTCAGCGTCGATATGGCAGGCCTGCCTATCAACAATGCCACAGCAAAAGCGCCCAAAACTCCAAAAGCCACTGTCAGCATTCAATTTCCTCCTTTGTCACAGACCACCTATCACTGTCTGCCAGCAAAATATTTCCCGACCTCTTCATTCTCATCCAGATGCAGCTTTTTACCGTTAATTTCCTGATAATCCTCATGCCCTTTGCCCATAAGGACGATCACATCTCCCTCAAGGCCGTGGTCAAGGGCATAGACAATTGCCTCCCTGCGATCCGGTATAACAGCATAGCTGCACTTGCTTTTTTTAACACCGGGCAGCACGTCGTTTATAATATCCATCGGGTTTTCGGAGCGGGGGTTGTCGCTGGTTACGATACAGAAATCGGCAAGACCCCCGGCGGCTGCACCCATCAAGGGACGCTTGGTCTTATCACGGTCGCCTCCGCAGCCAAACAGGGCAACCACCCGCCCTTTTGCAAAGCCGCGGGCGGCCTTGAGAATATTCTCGACCCCATCGGGCGTATGGGCATAATCTATTATAACGGTATAGGGCGCCGCTGCGGGCACCACCTGCGCCCTGCCCTTTACCCCCTTGCATTGTGCTATAAAGCGCGCCGCCACTGCAAGCTCCATCCCCAGGGTCAGGCAGCAGCCAACAGCCGCAAGCGCGTTGTACACCGAGAACATGCCGGGGATGCCCAGGGTGACGCGGTTTATAAAGCCCTCTGTCACACCCTCGAACTGTACGGAGCCGGGCAGCAGCTTGATGTTTTTTGCCACCAGATTCCCCGCGTCATTTTTTGCAGAATAGGTCAAGACAAATGCCCCGGTAGCTTTGGCACTGTCCAGCATACAGGCTGAATAAGGGTCGTCAATATTTATTACGGCATTGCGGCAGCGGCTGAAAAGCACAGCCTTGGCGGCTGCATAAGCCTCCATAGTGCCGTGGAAATCCAGATGATCCTGGGTAAGATTGGTGAAAACCGCCGTATTGAACTCCAGCCCCCATATGCGGTCAAGTGAGACGGAATGGGAGGAGACCTCCATAACAACATAACGGCATCCCGCCGCAAGCATATCGGCCATCAGGGAATAAAGCTCATAGGATTCGGGGGTCGTGCGCTCAGTGGGCAGAAAGGCGTCCCCTATCATATTGCCGTTGGTTCCGATAAGCCCGCATTTGTGCCCCCACTGCTCCAGCATTGACTTTACAATGTTGGTCACCGTTGTTTTGCCGTTAGTGCCGGTGACGCCTATAATCTCCATTTTGGACTGGGGATTTCCGAAAAAGTTGCCTGACAGCACCGCAAGAGCCTTGCGGCTGTCCTCTACCAAAATATACGGAATGTCTTCCTCCGGGCGCCTTTGACAAACACAAAGCGCGGCACCCTGCTTTTCAGCTGCGCCGATATATCCGTGCCCGTCAGATTTGAACCCCTGTATCGCTACAAAGGCGCACCCCGGCTCCGCCCTTCTGGAATCATAGCACAGGGCGGAAATCTCACTTTCAAGGTCAGCTGTGCATTCCAGCACAGGCTGACCGCGCAAAAGCTCCTTGATTTTCACACTTCCACCTCCAAGGGTTTATTGCGATGTCTGGTTAAGGTCGGTGAACTCGATTTCGATAACCGTTCCGGCGGCGACGCCGGTTCCGGCCTGTATGCTTTGCCTGCGCACTGCCACATTGCCTTGGGTAAACTCGGTAGATGAGCTGCGGTAGAACAGCCCCAAATTGGCGAGGGCGCTTCTGGCGGTCTGTACGCTCATTCCCGTCAAATCGGGCACGGTGACCAGGCTGGCAGGTTTTTCCCCGCCCATGTAAAGCACAACCTCGGAGGAGCGGGAGACCACGGCGGCGTATGCCGGAATCTGATCGGTAACGGTATCTCCGCTGCCCACAGTGCGGTATTTCAGCCCTGCGGCATTTATAGCGGTTTTCGCCTGGGCAAGTGTAAGGCCGTCTAAATTGGGGACAACCGTATCCTTTTTCTGCTGCTCTTCCTCGGTATAGAGGGGTTCCACCTCCAAATAGGGGAGAACTTCCTCCATCACTCGCCTTATGACCGGGGCGACAGTAATTCCGCCTGTAACCGGATACACATTGGGTTCGTCAAGCAGTATAAGAAGGGCTACCTGAGGGTCATCCGCGGGGGCAAAGGCGACAAAGGAGGATATGCGCAGACCTGTTTGCCCGGTTGCTATCTGCTTTTCAATTTTTTCGGTTGTGCCGGTTTTGCCCGCGACCCTGTAGCCCATGACATAGGCGTTTTTGCCGGTGCCTGTTGTGACAACGTCCTCCAGTATATCACAGAGCAAATCGGATGTCTTCTGTGAGATAACCTGACGTTTTACGCTTTGCTCCACGGTTTTGAGGATATTTCCGTGCTCATCGGTTATTTCACTGACCAAATGCGGGGTGACAAGGTTGCCCCCGTTCGCTACAGCGGCAACCGCCGTAATAAGCTGTAGGGGAGTTATGGTAAAGTTCTGCCCGAAGGAGGCGACCGCAAGGTCAACCTCACTCATATCTCCTTGAGCCCAAATAAAGCCGATCGATTCGCCCGGCAGGTCTATCCCGGTTTTGGCGTTAAGGCCGAAGCCGCGGTAATACTTGTAAAAATTATCCCTTCCCACCCTGGCGCCGATTTCCATAAATGCCGGGTTGCAGGAGTTTTTAATTGCGTCTACGAAGGTCTCCGCGCCGTGGCCTGCCGTCTTCCAGCAGCTTATGCGGCGGTCGCTGACCTGTTTATATCCCGGACAGTAGAAGGAGGTGGAGGTCGACACGGCATTTTCCTCCAGCGCCATGGCCGAGGTGACGATTTTAAAGGTGGAACCGGGGTAATAAGTATATGTAACGGCTCTGTTAAGCCACTGCTGGGAAAGCGCCGTGGAGCGGGCCGCCTTTTTTTCGTCCCCCTCCGGCATCGCCGTGATTTCAGCCGCAAGCTGTTTGTTGACAAGGGTGAAGGGATCGTTGAGGTCAAAATCAGGCTTGTTGGACATTGCCAGTATAGCGCCGGTGTTGACATCCATGATAATTCCTGTGACGTGCTCTGCCACCTTATTGTCGGCATAGGCCATTTCAAGGTTCTTCTCCAGATAGTGCTGGATAACCTCATCTATGGTCAGAACCAGATTGTTTCCGTTTTGGGCAGGGTAGTACATCTCGTACTGAAAGGGCATTTCCTCCCCCCTGGCATTTGTGGCGCGGATGATTCTGCCCGGTGTCCCGCTAAGCACATCGTCGTAATATGCCTCAAGTCCGTAAAGACCCTGACTGTCACTGCCGACAAAGCCCAGTGTGTGGGAAAGAAAGCTGCCGAAGGGATAATATCTCGTCGAGTCTGCCACCATGTATATTGAGTCCAGCTTGTGCTCCTTTACAAATGAGCGGATCAGATCGGCCACATCCTTCTCAACGCCCTTTTTGATGATGGTATATGTGGCCTTTTCCTGTACCTTTTTCAGAACGGAATCGTAGTCCAGCTCAAGCAGCTTGCTCAGCGTATCAGCTATAAGCAGCCCCTGCTCCTCATTGTCGATTTTGACCGCCTCCAGCGTCACCATCTCTGTATTGGCGGAGATGGCCAGCGGCTTCATGTTGCGGTCATATATCGTGCCGCGCACAGGCGCCACAGTTTTATCCCTCGTCTGCTGCTCAATCGCCTTTTTCTGGTATTCCTCATATTTGACCGTTTGAAGGTGCAGTATTTTAAGCGCCAGCACTATAAACGCAACGACGCCGAAAAACAAGGCTACCAGCTTCAAACGCCCTCTCATCATATTATCGCCTTTTCTTTGCATGTCTCCTCCGTTTTAGGCGCCCGCCGTCAGGCGGATATTTTTAGTATAATCCGGGCAAAGACATGCATCCCGTTTTCCGAAAGCCGCAAGCCCCGGCAAAAAACCGCGTTTTTTCTGCTGCTCTTTCAAAAAAACTCGGAGTAAGGAACGATGACCATTCCTCACTCCTTCCTGATAGCATATTGTATGACCCCACAGGCAGGACACAGCAAACCTTTTCTGCCTATTTCAAATATATAGCTCTGTTACTTCAGATATTCCACAACGGCATTAAAGCTCTTGACGATGCCGGAGACCGCCTGTGATGCCTGCCCCTCGCTTGAAGCGATGGTGACTTTCTCGGGGCTGGATATGGAGACATATGTGACATTGAACTTGTCCTGCTTGACCATGCCCAGCTGGTTGATGGCAACGCTCTCCACATATTCAAGGTTGAAAAGCTTTTCACGCTTGGCCGAAAGGGCATTCTCCTCGCTTTGCAGGTTGGCAAGCTGCGTCCTCAGGCGTGACGCCTGGCTGGTAAGCTCAGTCACACGCATATAGGACGTGATGATACACATGACCACGCCGAACATGACCGCCGCCATCATAAAATATTTTATAGCAAGCGCCCTTTTGCCGGCGCTTCTTTTCTTTGTATTTTCAACCGGCCTCTCCTGCTCAAGGGGCGCCGTTTTGGGACTGGTATTCTGATATGCGACACTCTGTCTTACTGCTGCCACCTGCTTCTCCGCCCTTTCTGTTATGGGATGCCGTGAAATACTTCCTCTTTTGCAAATCCGTTTAATCTATAGCTTTTCCGCCACGCGCAGCTTGGCGCTGCGGGAGCGGGGATTGTCCTCAAGCTCTTGTGCTGTTGCCGTTATAACCCCGCGGGAAGTCAGCTTTATCCTTGGCTTCTTCCCGCAAATACAGACCGGGAAGCTCTTGGGACAGGTGCAGCCCTGGGCGTATTCGGCGAAAATCCGTTTCACCCGGACATCCTCCAACGAATGGAAGCTTATCGCCGCCATGCGCCCGCCGGGAGCCAAAACGTCAAGGCCGTCACGCACTGCCTTTTCTATTGAAGAAAGCTCCCTGTTGACTTCCAGCCTCACGCCTTGAAAGGAGCGCTTTGCCGGATGCTGCTTTTCTCTTTTGGCCGCTGCCGGCATGGCCGACTTTATTATATCAACCAGCTCAAGGGTGGTTTCAACCTGCTTGTTTTTGCGCGCTTCGGTTATGGCGGCGGCGATGCGGCTTGCATACCGCTCCTCCCCGTACTCTGCCAGAACCTCACGCAGCCTGTCCCTGTCATAGGTATTTATAACCTCATAGGCGGTCAGCGTCTGCCCCCTGTCCATGCGCATGTCCAGAGGTGCGTCATGCATATACGAAAAGCCGCGCTCGGGGTTGTCCAGCTGATATGACGATACGCCGAAATCGAACAGGATGCCGTCAACAGCCGGAATGTCAAGCCTCTCCAGCACGGCCTTTATGTCTTCAAAATTGCTTTTAACAAAGGTTATGCGCCCTGCCAGAGGCGCCAGCCTGCCGCCTGCGGCGTCAAGGGCGTCCTGGTCGCGGTCGATACATATCAGCCTGCCGCCCGGGCCTAAGCGCTCCGCGATCAGCTGCGAATGTCCTCCCCCGCCAAGGGTGCCGTCAAGGTAAATGCCCTCCGGCTTGATGTCAAGGCCGTCCATGCACTCCTGCGCCAGCACGGGAACATGTGAAAACTCCATACTAAACGTCCAGCTCTTCCATAAGGTCGGCGATCTCGTCCGTCGTCGTTGCGGCGTTATAACGCTTCCACGCCTCGGCGTCCCAAATCTCCACCCTGTTCTGTATGCCCGACACAATGACGTCCTTGCTGATATGCGCGTGGTCGATGAGGTTCTGCGGAATAAGTATTCTTCCCTGAGAATCGGGCTCGCAAACATAGTTGGCGGAATAAAATCTTTGGAGCTTGCGCCCTTTGGCGGCCCCGCGGGAGGAGATTTTCTTTTCAAACTCGTCCCAGTCCTCGGCGGAGTAGACCCAGAGGCACTCGTCAAGGCCCTTGAAAATTACAAAGCCTTCCCCCAGCTCTTCCCTGAGCTTGGCAGGAAACACCAAACGGTTTTTCGAATCGACCGTATGCGCGTATTCGCCCCTCACTGCTCCACCACCTTTCCGCCACTTTTTCTCACTTAGAGACACTTGTCCCCACATTTCCCCACTTCTTGGTTTCATTATAAACAGCGGGCGCAGAAATTGCAATACTAATTTTCTAATTTTCAGATGGTAAATTCGCGGTTTTTTTGATAAAAAAGCCCCTTTTTCATAATATAAAACATATGTTCGATTGTTTCGTTTTGAGCTCAAAAAGCAAAAAATCAACCCCTTGTTTTACACAAGGGGTTGACCACAACATATAGATTTTTTATTCTGTATCTATTTGTAATCCTTCATGGCAGCGCCCAACTGCACACGGGTATTCTTTATCTGATCTAAAGTCTCATCTATGGACGCTTCTGTGCGTTTCATGGCATCGTCACAGTAGGATGAGGCGGCCTTCATAAGCTCTTTGGATCGGTTTTCGGCCGTTTCCACGATTTCTGCCGCTCTTTTGCGCGCCTCCACCACAATGTCATGCTCATTGACCTTTTGCTTTGCAAGCTCTTCCGCCTGTTTGATTTTGGTATCATACTCGCGCTTGCCTGCCGTTATGACCTCATTGCGCTTTTCCACGATCTCCCGCGCCATCTTAAGATCGGAGGGCAGATTGGCTCTGATCTCCTCAAGCATATCCAGTACCTTGCCGCGTTCCACAATACATTTGTCCGACAGCGGCACAGCCATAGCCTCATCTACCAGTTCGTACAGGGTGTTGATCAGTTCATCGATTGCGTTTCCCGCCATATCTATCCCTCCATTTTAGCTCTAAGTATATTTTCCGTATGCTCGTCTACATATCCCGCAAGGGGCAGACCCTCTCTGCACCGCTGCTTCACCAGGGAGGAGCTGATTTTTTCCATTCCGTTTCTGGGCGTCAGCAGTACGGTTTCGGCCTGAGGATAGTATAAGCGGTTGTAATTGGCCATTTCCAGCTCATACTCCGTGTCGGCAGGCGTTCTGATTCCCTTGACAACGGCACAGGCGCCTGTTTCCCTCAAATAATCATACAGCATACCGCCGTAAAACTCAACGGTGACATTTTCCATGGTGCTCAAGGCGCGGCGCATCATCTCAACTCTTTCGTCCGGCGAAAAAAGATAAGTCTTTTTTTCGTTCACCATGGCGACGACTACAATCTTGTCAAAAAGCCTGGCGGCGCGGCGCACCAGGTCTATATGCCCGCACGTAATTGGGTCAAAGCTTCCGGGAATAATAGCTGTTCTCATGCCTTTATTACCTTACATATAGATTTCCTGCCATACCGGTAACGCCTGGCAAGTTCCATGCCGGAAGGGAGCGTCAGCTCCGTCCCCTCGGCTTGCTCACAAATCATTATACCATTCTCACATAATATGTCAAATTGTGCAATGCTGTCAATGGCCTTTTCCAGCAGGCCGCTTCCATACGGTGGATCCAGGATGATTATATCAAAGCTGCGCGGCTTACAGGTGGCCAGAAATGCTATTGCCTCCCCCTTGACAAGTTTAGCCTGAGCCTCGCTGTATTCAAGGGCGGCAACATTGGTCTCAACTGCCTTCTGCGCCGCCCGCCCCTGCTCGACAAATACGCAGGCTGCCGCCCCGCGGGAAAGGGCCTCCAGCCCCATTTGCCCCGAGCCGGCAAAAAGATCCAGCACCCTCGCCCCCTCCAGGTCGAACTGAATGCTGCTGAAAACCGCCTCCTTGACCTTATCGGTGGTGGGGCGTGTGTCCATTCCGGGGGGCGCCACCAGTATGCGCCCCTTTTTCTCTCCGCTGATTATTCTCAATTCTCTTCACCTCTGAAAAACCGGTATACGCTTAGTGCGGCGTCAGCCGGCACTGCCTTTTTTAGCTCCTCCAGGGAGGCCGCCTTGATGGCCTTAAGTGTGCCGAAGTAGCCCATAAGCTGCTTGCGCCTGCTTTCCCCGATACCCGGAATATCCTCCAGCGTGCTTTTCCTCATGCTTTTGCTGCGGCGGGTGCGGTGATATTCAATGGCATAGTTGTGGGTTTCCTCCTGGATTCTCCCCACAAAGGCAAAGAGCGCCGGGGTTGCCGAAAGGCCTATTTCCCGCCCGTCCACCGTCATCAGTCCTCTGGTGCGGTGATGGTCATCCTTAACCATTCCGAAGGCCGGTATATCCAGCCCTCTTATATCAATTTCATGCCTGGCCACAGCCACCTGCCCTTGTCCGCCGTCAATAAGCATAAGGTCGGGCATGGGAAGAAAGCCCTCATCCCCGTTTATTGCCCTGTCCAGCCTGCGCCCGACGACCTCTGCCATCGCGCCGTAATCGTCCCCGCCGGCCGCCGTTTTAATGATAAACTTGCGGTAATCCCGCTTGCTTGCCCTGCCCCCTGTATGCACCGTCATTGAGGCAACCGGCTCATCACCCGCCGTGTTGGAAATATCGTAGGCCTCTATGCGCTCTGGGGGATTCGGGAGGGACAGCGCCTCCTGCATAAGCTCAAGCACCTTGCGGGACTTCTGCTCTCTGGTTTCGAGAAGCTGAAGCTCAAGGGCGGCGTTATTCTTCGCCAGCTCCACCTGCCTCATACGCTCCCCCCTTTTGGGGGTGACAATATTGCACTTGCCCCGCCTGAGACCGGTGAGCAGGCGTTCAAGCGCTTCTGCGCCCTCCACCTCGTGGGAAAGGCAGATTTCCTGCGGGGCGTGCTGTGCAGCCGGATAGTGCTGCGATATAAAGCCGGACAGGACATCGGAGGCGTCCTGCTCCCCGAAGCCGTCAAAAAAAGTGATGTTCTTGTTCATCAGGTTGCCCTCTCCGAAGGAGAGAACCGATATGCAGGAGCGGGTTCCCCTGGTCACAAAGGCTATTGCGTCCAAATCTGACATGCGCATACCGGTGACCGTTTGCTTGAGGGACAGCTTTTTGATTGAGTTAAGCCTGTCCCTGCACACCGCCGCCTTTTCAAACTCAAGCGCCTCGGCATAGGCTTCCATATCCTGCTCAAGCTGCTTTTCCAGCTCCCTGCCCTTCCCCTGAAGCAGCGTGCGGCACTGGTCAATTATGGCTGTATATTCCTCACGGCTGACCTTCCCAGCGCAGACGCCGGAGCAGCGCTTCATGTGATAGCGCAGGCAGGGTCTGCCCTTGCCTATATCCCTTGGAAACTCCTTGCCGCAGGTGGGCAGGCCGAATACCTGCCCCAGCGTCTCAATGGCCGCTTTAGCCGCGCCTCTAGCCCCATAAGGGCCATAATACTCCACCCCCGCCATTTCCTTCGGGGTGTTGACAATGGTCAGCTTGGGATAATCTGCCCTGGGTATGGCGATAAAGGGATACCCCTTATCGTCCTTGAGCAGGATATTGTATTTCGGCTTATATTTTTTTATCAGGGTGTTTTCAAGCAGCAGCGCCTCAAACTCCGAGGGGGCAAAAATAGTCTCAAAGCTGTCGATGCGGCTGACCATCTGCCGGGTTTTTTCACTGTGGGAGGCGAGATTGGCAAAATACTGGCTCACCCTGTTTTTCAGAGCCTTGGCCTTGCCCACATATATGACCTCTCCCACGCTGTCGCGCATAATATACACACCCGGCTCTTTAGGAAGCTCATGTGCCTTCTGCTTCAGCTGTTCAAACTCCATCCCGCACCTCCTCCCCGCGCAATATATCCAGAAAATAAGACGCCGCAAGCTATGCGGCGTCTTTGCTTAACCTTCCGTTTTATTCGGCCTCGGCCTCAACCATTGCGCAAAGGGCGACGACAGCATCCTGCTCATCGGGGCCTTCGGCAGAGATTGTGATGACTGAGCCGCGGGTTACGCCGAGTGAAAGAACGCCCAAAAGGCTCTTTGCGTTGACCTTGCGCTCATCCTTCTCGACCATAATGGTGCTTTTATACTCATTGGCTTTTTTAATGAAAAAGGTTGCGGGTCTTGCATAGAGGCCGACCTGATTCATCACCGCTGCTTCTCTCGAAAACATAAAATTACCGCCTCTCAATAGCTACTGCAAATAATATCACAAGCGTATCAAAGTTTTTTCCAAAAATCAATACCTATTTTGTTAAACTGTGCTTCGCGTAGCGCACTTGCCTTATACCAAAGCGCCTGCCAAATCCCTGTTTTCAGGAAAGGGTTCTTTGCACAAGCGAGATTACAAGAGGAAGAAAGGCCGCCGGTATAAGGTTTGCTATATTAAACTTTTTTATTCCCCATGTGTTAAAGGCTATCAGCATAATTATGGCCGAGCCTACAAGGGACATTTGGGAGGTCACTACAGGTGTCATAAGGGGCTCGATAAACCGTGAAAGGAGGGTCAGCGTCCCCTGGTACACCAGCACTGACCCCGCCGAAAGCAAAACGCCGAAGCCGTATGTAGAGGCAAACACCATGGCCGTAATGCCGTCCAGCACCGCCTTGGTGTACAGCGTGGCGGGGCTTCCCATAATACCGTCCTCAATGGAGCCCAGTATAGCCATGGCTCCGGCGCAGAACATGACGGTGGTTATGGCAAAGCCTTCACTGGAGCGGCTGTCAGAGCCGGAAAGCGCTTTCTTTATTTTTTCTCCGACGGCGTCAAAGCCGCGGTCGATCCTCATCAGCTCACCGATTGCGCCCCCCGCCACCAGGCAGAGCAGCAGCGTTATCATGTAGTTGGAGCTTAAGCTGCCATCCTCCGCCACCGTAAACGCAGCCCCGACAACGCCGGTAACACCTATTAGGAAAACCGCGGTGGCGGAGCAGTCAAAAATCATGTCGCTTACCCGCTTTGGCATTCCCTTTTTGAGCAGCAGCCCCAGGCCGCCGCCCAGCAGTATGCCAACCGCGTTTGCGATTGTACCTATTCCCGGCATTAATTTTTCAGGGTGACGACAGTGACACCCATTTCCCCTTCCCCGTACACTCCGGTGCGGTAGCTTTTGACCTGGGGCATGCTTTTGAGGTGAGCCTGTATATTTGCCCTAAGCACCCCTGTGCCCTTGCCGTGTATGACCATGACAGTCTCCAGATGCAGCCGAACAGCATTGTCTATAAACCGCTCGACCTCCATTATAGCCTCCTCGGTATTCATGCCGCGGACGTCGATGCTCTGCCCTACCCCCTCCGGCCGTTCCAGCTTGACCGAGCTTTTGGGCGCAGGCGCCTGCGGCTTGGGATGGTTTTCAAGCAGGGTCACTTCATTTTGCTTTACGGTGATTTTCAGTATGCCGGCCTGCACCAGCACGCTTTCCTCATCGGGCACGCTGATGACGGTGCCGCGTGTGCCGGTCTTGGCGATTTCAACCACATCTCCGGGGGAAAGCGCCCGCGGCAGGGGAATTGCCTTGCGCTCACTGCGCTGGGCGGCAACCTCCTTTTCCGCCTTGGAAAGCTCCCCGCGGAAGGCGGCCCGGGCGGCGGAAAGGTTGGGGTTCTCCCCCTCCTCGGCCTGCTGCTTGAGCTGCTTCGCCTCCTCCAGCACGGCGTCGGAGGTGCGCTTTGCCTGGGCAAGTATTTCTGTGGCCTTCAGCTTTGCGTCAAGGACAAGCTTCTCCCGCTCCCGCTCCAGCGTTTCAAGGCGCTTCTGCGCCTGCTCGTTGGCGGCGAGGGCATCCCTCATCTGCCTTTCGGCTGTGGCGGTCTTGCTCTCAAGATCCTGCCGCTTCTCCTCAAGCTTGCTTATAACCTCTTCAAAGTGCTTGTTTTGGCTGTCTATATTGGCAGTGGCCTTTTCAATAATGGCGGCATTGAGCCCCAGCCTCTGGGAAATTGCAAAGGCGTTGGAGCGCCCCGGAACGCCGAACACAAGGCGGTAGGTGGGCATCAGCGTCGCCACATCAAACTCACAGGAGGCATTCTCCACTCCCTTGGTTTCAAGGGCGTACATCTTAAGCTCGGCATAATGTGTGGTCGCCGCCACCTTTGCCCCCTGCTTCCGCAGGGTTTCAATGATGGCTATGGCAAGGGCGGCGCCCTCAACGGGGTCGGTTCCGGCGCCAAGCTCATCGAGCAGGACGAGCGAGCCTTCTCCCGACAGCTCCAGTATCTGGACAATATTTCCCATATGTGAAGAAAAGGTGGACAGAGACTGCTCTATGCTCTGTTCATCGCCGATGTCGGCAAGAATATTTTCATATACCGCCGTCTGGCTTCCGTCCGACGCCGGAATTTGCAAGCCGCTCTGCGCCATAGCGCACAGCAGACCGAGAGTTTTCAGCGAAACCGTCTTGCCGCCGGTGTTTGGGCCGGTGATGACCACCGTATCGGTCGCGCCGCCGATGGTGAAGCTGATGGGAACCGCCTTGCTTTGGTCGAGCAGCGGGTGCTTTGCCCGTATCAGCTTGGTTTGCCCCTTTTCCACCATATGAGGGCGAACCGCCTTAAGCTTATACGCCAGCTTTCCTCTGGCAAAAATAAAGTCGATGGCGCACAGCAGGCTGTAATCCCGCTCAATCGCCCCCGCGAAGGAGGCCACCTGGTCGGAAAGCTCCGCCAGGATGCGCTCTATCTCATTTTTTTCGGCGGCGGCGAGCTCCTTAAGGCTGTTGTTTATCTCCACCACCGATGCCGGCTCAATAAAAACCGTAGCGCCGGAGGAGGAAACATCATGCACCAGCCCCTGAAAAGCCCCTTTATATTCTGCCTTGACGGGCACCACATAGCGGCCGTTTCGCTGGGTTATAATATTCTCCTGCAGCATTTTGGAGTAGGCCTGGGAAGTGACGATGCGGTTCAGCACATCGCGGATTTTGGAGGACGCCGTCTTGATCTGGCGGCGTATATCATAAAGCTGGGGAGATGCGCTGTCGGCAATCTCCTCCTCCGATACAATGACCTCAAAAATACGCTCTTCCAGGTATCTGTTGCCGGTCAGCGAGTGAAAAAGCCCGTCGATTGACGTCTTGTCCCCCTTGCCGCCGTCCATATATTTTTTAGCCGTTCCCGCTGTGCGCAGCAGCGCGCCTATGCGCAGAAGCTCCGGCAGGTTGAGAACGCCCCCTAAGGTCGCCCGCTGAAGCTCCGCCGTCACATCCTTAAGCCCCGACAGCCCCGGCGCACCGTAAAGCCCCATAAGGTATACGGCATCGGCGCACTCCTGCTGCGCCTTTTCGCATTCAAAAAGGGTGGTAAAGGGTGTCAGGCTCAAGGCGCGCTCCTTGGCGTGTTCCCCCTGCGCCTCAGCCGACAGAAGCCCCAGCACCTTATGGTATTCAATGGTGCGCAGGGATTTTTCAAACATATTCATAGTTAATCCTCAAAGGTCAGTGATTTATAAAAATCCAACGTTTTGAAGCCCTGCTCCATTTTGGCAAGCAAATATTCCTCCGCAAAGCGGGAAAGCAGCTTAAGGGAAGCGGGGCTTATATCAAAGGAAAACAACCGTTTAAGGTCGCAGGAAAGTATGTACCGACAGGCGGCAAGCGCCCCTTCATCAAGGGGCTGCCCCCCTCCTGCGCAATGGCTGCAAAAAAACTCCCCCGTGCGCAGGTCGATGCTGCCCTGCCTGCCTGCCTCACCGCAGGCGGCGCAGGTGCCGAAATCGGGGCGGTATCCGCAAAGGGCGACATATCTAACCTCAAAGGCCGCCTTCAGAAGCGCCTGCGGAAAGATATCCCTGGACAGGGCATAAAGGGTGTTAAGCGCAAGGCGCATGACCTCCTGAGGCAGCTCCTGCCCCTCGCTTTCCGTTGAAAGCACCTGGCAGATATAGCTGGCAAGCGACACCCGCTCAAGGCTGTCGGTCAGCTCAAAAAACTGGTTTTTGACATCGGCGTCGTTCATGTAATAGCGCCCGTTTTTTTCGTAGAGGGTCATTTCGGAATAGCTGAAGGGCTCGCTTGCCGGCTTAAGGCGGCTGCCCTTGCGCTTGACCCCCCGGGCGGACACCGTCAAAAGGCCGTGCTTCTTTGTAAGCACAGTCAAAATCTTGTCGCTGTCCTTGTAGTCCGCGGCGCGGAGCACAAGCCCTTCATCGGTCAAATACAGGCTCACTCACCACTTTTCTCTTTCCTGTCCGCTGCCTTGTAAAGCAGATATGCCTGAACCAGGCCGGTCTCCTTAAAAAGCCTCCACCGTTCATCCATGATAATCACCTCGGTTTTAGTGTCCCGAAAGCGCGACGGTTTATGGCCGTTAATTAATGCTACATACGGCAAATATTACATGCGCTCATCATATCCGAAGTTGCGGATCTGGCCGATATTGTTGCGCCAATCCTCCCGCACCTTCACCCAAAGCTGTAAAAAAACCTTGCTGTCAAGCAGTGTCTCTATATCCTCCCGTGCCAGCTGCCCGACCTGCTTGAGCATTGCGCCGTTTTTGCCGATTACAATGCCCTTGTGGCTGGTTTTTTCACAAAAAATCGTGGCAGAAATGTCAATAATGCCGTTTTCCCGCTCCTTCATCTGCTCGATCTCAACGGCGATGCCGTGGGGCACCTCCTTGTCAAGCAGGCGCAGCAGCTTTTCCCTTATGGTCTCCGCCACAAGCTGCCTCTCCGGCTGGTCGGAAATCATATCCTCATCAAACAGGGCTGGGGACTCGATGCACTGCTTCTCAAGCTCCTCAAGCAGCAGCTTTTTCCCGTCTCCGTTTGCAGCCGACAGGGGCACAACCGCAAGAAAATCGCAGGCCGCGTTGTAAAGCGCTATGACCTCAAGCAGCTCTTCCTTCTTGACCGTGTCGATTTTATTTATTATCAGTATGGCGGGCAGCTCATATTGCTTTATGCGGTCTATCAGCATTTGCTCCGGTATGCCGATTCTGGCCACCGGCTCTACCATCAAAAGCACCGTGTCCACATCGGTTACGGTGTCATTTACCACCTTTACCATAAACTCACCAAGGCGCGTCTTTGGCTTGTGGAGACCCGGTGTATCCATAAATATAAACTGACATTCACCCTGATTAAGCACCCCCGTTATGCGGGTGCGGGTAGTCTGGGGCTTGTCTGAAACTATAGCCACCTTGCTTCCGCAAAGCAGGTTGACAAGGGTGGATTTGCCCACATTGGGGCGACCCACAACCGAAAAGATTCCGGCTTTTTTAATCATATATTATACATCCTTTCATGTGGCTGTCTTGAAAAGCGCCGGAAGGCCGATCGCTTTATTCGGCGTCATTTCTGCTTATGCCCAGCAAGGAGAGTATCTCTTCCTCCCGCTTGCGCATTTGCTTTTTCTGCACGCCCTCATCCAAATGGTCAAAGCCAAGCAGGTGCAGCATTGAATGCACCGTCAGATAGGCGCACTCTCTTTCGAAGCCGTGGCCATATTCCTCCGCCTGCTCTCTTGCGCGCTGACAGGAGATTATCATATCCCCCAGCATGACGAGCCCCGACTCAGGGTCGGTCTCGCAGGAAATGTCGCCTTCATATTCCCCCTCCGCAAAATCCACCATGGGGAATGACAGCACATCGGTAGGCGAATCTATATCCCGGTATTCCCGGTTGATTTGCCGTATTTCCTCATCATCTGTCATCAGCACATCCACCTGACCCTTGAAGGCAAAGCCGAAATGCCCGAAGGCGGCGGAGGCCGCCCTTTTTATAAGACGTTCGGCCTCTTTGTCGCGGTTTCCGGCTTTGCCGGATATTTTAATCCTGAGTTCTGGCATGGTACACCTTTTTTCTGGCCTGCTTCTTCAGCTTGTCCTCGTCATGCTTTTCGTAGGCCTTGATGATTTTCGCCACCAGCTCATGGCGCACCACGTCCTTGTGGTCAAGCATACAGATGGAAATGCCCTCTATATCCTTCAGTATCCCCATGGCCTCCTTCAGACCGGAAATTTTCCCGGTGGGCAGGTCTATCTGGGTTATATCTCCCGTGATAACGGCCTTGGAGCCGAAGCCGATACGGGTCAAAAACATTTTCATTTGCTCCGGCGTTGTGTTCTGCGCCTCATCAAGGATGATGAAAGCGTCGTCCAGCGTGCGCCCGCGCATATAGGCCAGAGGGGCGACCTCAATGTTCCCCCGCTCAAGATAGCGGTGATACGCCTCCGTCCCCAGCATTTCGAAAAGGGAATCATAAAGGGGTCTCAGGTATGGGTCGACCTTGGTTTGCAGATCCCCGGGCAGAAAGCCCAGTTTCTCCCCCGCCTCCACTGCCGGACGGGTTAGGATAATGCGGTTGACCTGCTTTTCACGGAAGGCGGCGACGGCGTTGGCCACAGCAAGATAGGTCTTGCCGGTGCCCGCGGGGCCGATGCCCAGCGTCACCGTGCTTCCCTTGATGGCGTCAACATATTTCTGCTGTCCCACCGTCTTGGCCTTTACCGGCTTGCCCCGCACCGTGACGCAGATGACGCCCTTTCCCATTTGCTCGATCTTGTCCTGCTGGCCGTCCTTGACCAGCGAGATTACATAATTTACATTTTGTGCGGAGATCTGCTCTCCCCTTGCGGCAAGGGACATTAAGGCGTTTACGGCAAGCCGCGCCTGCAGCACCTTTTCGCCGTCACCCGATATTTTAAGCTCGGTGTCCCTGTTGACTATGCTGACGCCGTACTCCTTCTCAAGCAGCTTGATGTTCTCATCAAGGGACCCGAAAAGATTTATGATCTGCTCGATCCTCTCCACACTTATAGTCTGTTCGGTCATAAAGCACTCCTGTTTCGGATAGTTTCAGGTCATTTTATCGGCACCTGATAGCCGGCTGTTTCAAGGCATTCCGCCCGCAAGGTTCCAAAAATACGCCCGGCTGAGACCTCGCTTTCAAACTGCGAAGCCAGTACCTCGGCTGTGCCGGTCTGAACAGCCAAAAGGCGTTCGGCAGAGGCCTTCAAAATAGCGGCGCATTTTTCTTTGTCAAGCTGAAGCTGCTCTCTCTCGCATTCGGTATAGCGCTCCCGTATCAGCCCGATGGGAAGCCGAAAGCCGGCTGCCTCAAGGTATTGTTTGTCTTTTGTCTTATAATAGCACGCAAACGGCACATTTTCAACAAAATAGAGATTGAAGCGGTATGTGCCGATGACCAGCGCGTACCTTGTCTTGACCTGGCCGGTGGGTATGCCGTCCCACACCTCACCGCTCATAGCTATATTGATTGTTTTCCATGTGCGCAGGTCAACCTCTGCGCGGGAGTGGACATACCTTATCTCACCCTGGCTGGAGGTTACTGTGCCAAGGGCAATCGGCTCTCCGGCAAGCAGCGTCTGTCCCACCTGCACCTGGGAAAATCCGGAAAGCACGCGGGTGCGGTACACTATCCCCGATTTGTCCGATATAACGTCACAGGGCTGGTCAAGGGGCAGGATTTCCGGCGCCTGAATGCGCTCTTTTACAATCACCTCGGCATGGGTGCCCTTAAGGTTAATAGCAAGAAACGCAAGCTTGTCGCTCTCCATCATGGCGCTAAGCCTTATTTGCTCCGCATCCAGCCCCGACAGCTTTGCCCCGGCATAAAGGCCGCTGCGCTCCATAAGGGCGAGAACATCTCTAGGGCTCAGCTCCTCGCAGCCGGTAATTGTTATTGTCCACAGAAAGGAGGACAGAAACCAGCTGAGGGCGACACAGAATATCCCGCCGGCTATAAGGGCATAGCGCTTCCTGAAGGGGCGCACCGAAAAGGCCAGGCCGGTTTTCTTTGCCACCTTAAGGCGGCACATACACTTTTTCGCGTATGCCGCCGCCCTGAAATAGCCTTTTGTTGAAAGTGTGGCGCAGATGATCTCGTCACTTTTGCGCTTTATGCCCCAAAATGCGATTTCCTGCTGGGCGCACATGTTGAAAAAGCGCTCAGGATATGCCCCCCGCACCTCTATGTCAATATATCCCCGCAAAAAGCTCATCACTGTTTTTATCATTTGTGTCACCTGATAATATCGACCGAGGCTATTATGCCCCCTATGGTCATATTGTGCTTATCCATAGACAGCAGCTGTATGTCCATGCCGGTAATGCTGATGGTCATATCCTTTGCCGCTATGCGTATCTCATTTTCGTTATATTCCAGTATTCCGGAGTGCTTTTCGATAAGAAGATGCCGATCCCCCTCAAGCTCTATATGGGGCAGCCCGCCTATGCCGTAGCCCCACAGATCCATATTCTGCGCCGCCCTGTAAATTTGCTCCTTTATTGACAGGCTTTTGCCTTTCATGTAATTCCCTCCCGCCGGATGAATATATATTAGCAAGTATAAGTAAAAGGAGTTGAAAAAATGAACCTCTCCCATAAACGCCGCATTTCGAGTCTTGCCCTGTTCTGCTCTATAACTTTATTCGGAATAGGGCTGATTGTATTCACCAAAGATGTTTCCCGGGCTGCCGCCAATGCCATCTCCCTTTGCATGGCGGTGGTGATACCATCCCTGTTTCCTTTTATGGTGCTGTCCTCGCTCTGTGTGCAAACCGGTATGGCCCACCGGCTTGCCCGGTGGTTTGAGACGCCCATGTCGTATATTTTCAACCTTCCCGGCGCCTGCTCAAGCGCCTTTGTGCTGGGGCTGATAGGGGGTTATCCTGTGGGGGCAAAGACCGCCTTTGACCTGTACAGGCGGGGGCTTTGCACAAAGGACCAGTGCGCACGGCTTTTGATGTTTTGCTCCAACTGCGGCCCCGCCTTTATTTTTTCGGCGGTTGGGGCTGCCATATTCAATGATTTGAAAGCCGGTCTGATAATTTACCTGTGCCATGTGGCCTCCGCCGTTGTGATCGGCTTTTGCGCGGCACTGCTGAGCCGTGTATACCCCTCCGCCGCTCCAAAGGCGCTGTCGTCCGGCTCCCCCCTGCCAAGCCTCCCGTCCGCCTTTACCGGCTCGGTCACCTCCTCCATAGGGGCGATGATAAACATTTGCGGCTTTGTGATCTTCTTTGCTGTATTGATGTCCATGCTGAACGCTTCCGGCGCCATGGACGCCGTCTGCGCCCTTGTGCCGCTGGGAGGGAGGGAGGCCTTCCGCGCGCTTCTTAGCGGCCTTATGGAAATGACGGGAGGCGTGGCAAGCATTGGCGCTTTGGCGGTGCCTTATCATGTGGCAATGGCGCTGTGCGCCGCGATTGTCAGCTTTGGCGGGCTGTCGGTACACTGCCAGGTGCTAAGCTTTTCCGAGCCGGACGTGCCTATGAGCCGCTACTTTATCGGCAAAAGCATGCAGGGGCTTCTGTGCGGCGGGCTGGCATACCGGGCTTCGTCGCTGCTCCTTGGGGCTGCCGAGGCGTGGCACCCCGTTACATATAATATAGAGCCCCTGACAAGGCCGCAATTTTTGGTGCTGCTGGGCATATACCTGCTGCTGTCAATCGCGCTGATGGTTTTGACGCTGAAATGGCCGGACTGACTTTCTGTCGCGCCCTGTCGCAAAAAAGCTGTTGCCAATCCGGCTTGAGAATTATATAATTAGAAAAAAGACAGGGAGGGATGACATGCTTTACAACAATGATACCCGGAAGATTTGCGCCCTGTGTGAGCATAGCTCCCCCCTGGATGATGAAAACATGCTGTGCTGCAAGAAGGGTCCTGTGCCCCTTGAGTATTGCTGCCGCAGTTTTGCCTACGATCCGCTGAAGCGGGTGCCGAAAAAGCCCGCCGCCGTCAAGGCCTTTTCCGAAAAGGATTTCAAATTATAATAGCTTTGCGGGAGGAGAGCCTAGGGCTCTCTTCTTTTTTTGCCCCCAATCATATTACTTAACCTCATAAGCATATATAGTAATCAGGATATTTTACGCTAAAATTAATGAGGTGAGCATATGAAAAAAGAGCTTTTCCGGGGCTGCGGCACAGCCATCATCACCCCCTTTGACCATGATGAGCGCATTGATTTTGAAACGCTTGAAAAACTCATTTCCTGGCAGATAGATCAGGGCGCCGACGCCCTTATCGTCGCCGGAACTACAGGCGAGGCCCCGGCGCTGAGTGACGATGAGTTTCTCGCCCTGGTCAATTTTTCCGTTTGCCGGGCTGCAGGGCGCATCCCGATAATCGCAGGCACAGGCCGCAACAACACCCATCACACCCTCGCCCTTTCAAGTGCGGCGCAGGAGCTGGGGGTCGACGGCCTGCTGATAGTAAACCCTTATTATAATAAATCGACCCAGCAAGGTCTTGTCTCACACTTCACCTACATAGCTGACAGGGTTTCTGTGCCTATTCTGCTTTACAATGTCCCTTCCCGCACGGGCATGTCCTTTACCGCAGAGACGTACAAAAGGCTGTCAATGCACGAAAATATAGTGGGTGTCAAGGAAGCTTCAGGCGATATGGGGCTTATAGGGCGCACGCGCAACCTGTGCCCCGACAGCTTCGCCATCTATTCCGGCAATGACGACCAAATTCTCCCCGTCCTCTCTTTGGGCGGAGCGGGCGTTATATCCGTACTTTCGAACATCGCGCCCCGGCCTGTACACGACATATGCCAATCCTTTTTCGAGGGCAAAACTACCCTTGCCGCAGATATGCAGACGGGATATATCCCCCTTATCGACGCACTTTTTTGCGAAACCAGCCCCATCCCCGTGAAGGCGGCAATGAAAATGATGGGGCTTGACAAAGGTGTGCTGCGCCTGCCCCTTGTGCCCATGAGCCCCAGCGGACAGCACCGGTTGAGAAATGAGCTGGTGTCTGCCGGCCTTATAGTCGAATAGCATGCTTTCTGCAAGCAAGCAGGCAGGCGGGGAAACCCGCCTGCCTGCTTGCGCTTGCCGCCAGAGTACAGGAATCGTAAAAAATCAGATTTTATTCTGGAAAATCTTTCTTTTTTCTTCTTGTATGCTATAATTATTACAATTATATTTTTATCAGGTTGTTTTGCGCTGTCCCCTGCGTCTTGGACGCTGCTTGTTTCAGTAAATATAAAAGGCGGTTGGTTTTATGGCTTCGCAAAGCAAAGCTCCGATGTCTGCCAAATCCTTTACCCTGAATGCGGCGCGTATTGCGGCCGCACTGTGTATAGCGCTGTTTTTGATGGTATTTTATCAGAATATGACTAAAATGCTGATCTCCGCCGAGAACACCCATATTACCGAGCTGGGGCAGCTTGTCTATGCCGCTATTGACGGCGCAATGGGACGCCTGCATTCAAGCACCCGTGCCTGGTCAAGCTGGGATGATACATATGAGTTTATTCTCGGCAGAAATGACGGATTTATAGAAGACAATCTGTCCGATGAAACGATCCTGAAGCTTTACGGGGTTGACTTTGTGCTGATAAAGGATGCCCGTGGGAAGGATATATTTTCTGGCTATAACATCTATTCGGCCGAGGGATTCCCAAGTGAGTTCAGCGCCCACATTGCTCCGATTGCCGCCCATGTTATGGCAAGCCAGCCTGTGTCCCGCAGGGGGTATACCGCTGAAGGGCCTTACAACGACACCGGCTTTGTCGTCGTTGAAGGCATCGTGTATCTGCAGTGTACAATGCCAGTGGTGCATTCCGACGAAAGCGGACAGGCCGTCGGCACCTTTACATTTGCGTTTCGCTTCGGCGATGACGAAATGCAGAGCCTGATCGGCCTAAAGAACACGCACTTCTACATATCCGAATCAGGGGATCCCAACATCTCCCATATTGGCGCCGGCGTCGAGGGGGATTCGGTCATCACCAATCTCGCCATTCCCAATCTTCGCAGTGACCGGCAGGTCTACTTAACCCTTACGCATCACCGTGTCATTTTTGACTCCGGGCTTTCCCTGCTGAGGCTGACAACCGTCTTGATAATAGCGATACTTGCCATTATCATATTTGGTTTTGCCGCCGTTTTTAACCGCCAAATGCTCGTCCCTCTTACACGGATAAACAGCGATCTGGGCAGCATCTCCCCCGGCAGGCATCTTGACCCCTTGAGCTATTCCCCTATACTTGAGTTTTCGGAGCTTTCTGCATCGATCAACTCCATGCTGGACAGGCTGGATTCCTCTCACAAGGAGGCGGAGCGTTCCCAAATCTCCATCTCTGTTCTGGAAAATATTCTGAACGGCATTGACGCTTTTCTCTATGTCACAGACCCCGACACAGATGAAATCCTGTTTATCAATGACAAAATGCGTGAGCATTTTGACCCGGACATTGTCCCAGGCAATATTTGCTGGAAGGTATTGCAGGACGGCATTGAGGAGCGCTGCTCCTTCTGTCCTGTGGGGCGTTTGCAGGAATGCCCCGATGAGCCGGTGGTTTGGGAGGAACACAACACACGCACCCACCACTTCTTCCGCAATGTGGATACCTTGATCGACTGGGCAGGGGGCAAAAAGGTTCATTTGCAGCATTCCACCGACATATCCGATATGAAGCTTGCACAGCAGGCGGCTGAGCGCCAGCTTGCCCAGCAGGAGCTTATGACCAAAATGTCACAGAACTTCATTTTTACAACAGACGTTAATTCCTTTATGCATGACGCGCTGGAGCTTACCGGACAGTTCCTCGGCCTTTCACGCATCCTGTTTTCGCGTTTCAATCCCGGCACAATGCACGCAGTGTGCGTCAACGAATGGCTTAGAGACGGGATAGAGCTTCCGAGCCGCATCGGCTTTGAGTTTGATCTGCCCGAAGAATATCAGCGGACAAGGGACGCTATAAACGAAGCTTACATACTTGTTTCGGCAAGTGATGAGCGGGATGTGACTCATGCCCTGGCAGACATGGTGCTGCCTGAAATGAAAAGCTATTTGGCTCTGCCCCTGTTTGTCAGCGGGCAGCTGTATGGTATACTCGACCTCGGGAAAATTGACCCCGACTACAAATGGACCAGCAGTGATATTGCGCTGGCCCGCCTGGTGGCAAACCTGCTATCCGGCGTCCTTTACCGAAGAAATATTGAAAATGCCGTTTTGCAGCTTGGCGACATCCCGAAAAACTCCACCATGTATATAACCTATACCGATACTGAAGCTAATTTCACCTATATCAACAAAGCCGCCGCTGAAATAACCGGCTATTCTGAGGAGGAGTTTATCGCCCGGGGCTTGCCTCTTTTGTTCCAGCAGGAGGCGCTTGATGATATAGCGGAGTTTTATCTGCCCGCCGTTTTGAAGGAGGGTCTGGTCAGCAAGGAATATCCTGTCAAATGTAAGGACGGCTCCTTCAAGACGCTGTTTTTCAGCTCCTTCATAGTACAGGGCAGCGAGCGCCTTATAGGCACCATTGCCACCGATTTGACAGAAATGCACGCCCTGGAGCGCCAGCTTATAGACGCTAAGGAGCAGGCAGAGCAAGCCAACTCCGCCAAGAGTGAGTTCCTGTCCCGTATGAGCCATGAAATGCGCACGCCCATGAACGCTATAATCGGCATGACCAGCATTGCCCTTGACTCAAGCGACCCGGCAAAGAAGGAATACTGCCTCGGCCGTATTGACGACGCTTCCCATCATTTGCTGGGGGTAATCAATGATATTCTTGATATGTCCAAAATCGAATCGGGTAAGTTTGAGCTCAGCCCGGTCAGTTTTAATTTCGACCATATGATCGCTTCTGTCTCCAACGTCACTTCCTTCCGGGCGCATGAGAAATCCATAAATCTGGGCATCTCTGTAGATCCCGCTATACAGCCGGAGCTTTTGGGGGACGAGCAGCGGCTTGCCCAGGTGCTTGCCAACCTGCTGTCCAACGCCATAAAGTTCACCCCCAACGGAGGGGATGTCAGCCTGGCCGTTATGCGGGAAAGCGAATCACCCGACGATGTCACCCTGCATTTTACTGTGAGTGACAGCGGTATCGGCATTTCTGAGGAGCAGCAATCACATTTGTTCAGCTCCTTCCAGCAGGCGGACGGCTCTATCGCCCGACGCTATGGCGGCACCGGCCTTGGGCTTGTTATATCTCAGAATATCGTTGGACTTATGGGGGGCAGAATAACCATAGACTCCCGCTTGGGGGAGGGTGCCCGCTTCAGCTTTACCATCACGCTTGCCAAGGACAAGGCGGCTTCCCTCGGCTCTGTGCAAACCTTCATGGACACAAGCCGTTTGCGCTTGCTGGCCGTTGATGATTCCACAGATGTTTGTGAGTATTTCACCCACCTTATGGGGCAGCTGGGCATCCATTGTGATGTGGCTCAAAGCGGAAAGGCCGCCCTTGAGCTTATGGACAATGCCACTGACCCCTACGACCTTGTGTTTGTAGACTGGATAATGCCCGAAATGAACGGCGTTGATCTGGCTCACGAAATCCGCAGGCGCAAGGCCGAGCCGCCGATTATTGTCATGATCTCCTCTGCTGAATGGTCCGACGTACAGGCGGCAGCTATAGAAGCCGGGGTAAACGGTTTTGTGCCTAAGCCCTTTTCCCGCTCGGGGCTGATAGACGCCATGAACCATTATCTCGGCTCTCACAGCGAAAGCGGAAGCTTCCATGCTGAAGCCCCCGATACTCAGGGCATTTTCCGCGGAAAGCTGGCACTTCTTGCGGAGGATGTTGAGATAAACCGAGAAATAGTGCTTACCGTTTTGTCGGAAACGGGGCTTGAAATTGACTGCGCCGAGGACGGCGGACAGGCAATCGAGCTATTTTCCGCCAACCCCTCCGCATACGACCTTATTCTTATGGACGTCCATATGCCCGAAATTGACGGGCTTGAGGCCACCCGCCGCATACGCGCCCTGCCGGGCGGAGTGGGTCAGAGGGTGCCTATAGTGGCCATGACTGCCAATGTGTTCCGCGAGGACGTGGAAAAGTGCCTTGCCGCCGGAATGAATGACCATATCGGCAAGCCCATAGACTTTGACGAACTGATAGAAAAAATACAGAAGTATATCGGGGAGTAATTTCCATGGTGAATGTGTAAGGGTATAAATGCAAAAAAGTGCCGTTGGAAAATATCCAACGGCACTTGTGCTTTTTTATTGCAAATACAGAAAATGCTTATTATCTACACCTGTGCCGCTATAATAGAATCAATCCACTTCTTAACCGAGTTGCCTACCTCGTCTTTTGAAAGGCTGTCTATGCAGAGAATATCAACGTTATCTCTACCAATAAACCACTTCTTTTTTAAAGGCAAAAGATGCTCAATATGGTGGTTAAAAAAATCCCGTGTTCGAGATGTATCATTTTCCTTATGGCTGCGCAAAGTTTCTAAATCAGCATCAAAAAATAATATGCGATTGGGGAGACATTGTCTAAGTTCCTCAAGCTCATTCTTTAACAATGGCTCAATATACCAGTTAGCCCCTATGGATTTGGGATAATTCAGTGTGTAAAACTCAATTTCTTCCGCGCCAAAGTCCATTAAAGAGCATGAATACTGCTGTGCTTTCTGCCAACGAAGGATTTCTTTTGCTATCCATAATTTCTGGATTTCTACATAATCATTTAATTCATTTTTGTTTAAATTGCGACTTTTGATTTGGTCAATTACATCATTGTTTATTTCATAACTGATGTTTACATAGGGTGCATTTTCTTGTATATATTTTACTGCTGTTGTTTTACCAACCGCCATGCAACCTTGAAGTGATAAAATAATTGCCATGAATCAACACCTCCTAATACAAATACGTCTTGCACATCTTTTCTTCATTAACCCAACAATAACATATAAACGCATAATTATAAACTGCTTTTGCATGGCAAAACAAAATTGAGGCTGCCAGTACCGGCAGCCTCGGGGCAATATTTTTTCTTTGTTCCCGCCAAACGAGCAAGCTTTCAATTTTATCGTCTAGTAAACATACTCGAACTCGATGCCGCCGACGTTGACGGTGTCCTTTTCCTCTATGCCCGCGGCCTCCAGCATATCGTAAACCCCGGCTTTTCTCAGTACGCGCTCAAAATACATGCGGGATTCATAATCTCCGAAGTTGACCGAGGCCACAATTTTATCGACCCACGCGCCGGTGACCATATATACCCCGTCCTCGACAGAGATATTTATGTCGCGCTCGGTGGGCCCTTCCGGCTCCTCATACATCATTTCGGGTGTGACGGGAGCGGGGGGAGGAAGCTCACAGAGCTGCTTATAGGCAAACTGCATAAGCCCCTCCACACCTTGATTGGCGGCGGCGGAGATTTCAAAAAGCGGACAGCCGCGCCTTTCGGCCTCCTTGCGGAGCCTGTCCAGATTGTCGCTGCCTTCTTCCAGGACGTCAATCTTGTTAGCGGCCATAATTTGAGGACGGGAGGCAAGCTCCGGCGAATACCCCTCCAGCTCCTTGAGGATAACGTCAACATCCTCTACAGGATCCCTGCCCTCGCTGCCCGAAACATCTATTACGTGTATCAGCAGGCGGCAGCGGTCAATATGCCGCAGGAAGTCGTGCCCAAGCCCCGCGCCCTCATGGGCGCCCTCGATGATTCCGGGAATGTCGGCGCAGACGAAGGAGGCGCCCTCGTCAATATACACTACGCCCAAATTGGGGGCGAGAGTTGTAAAATGGTAATTTGCAATTTTGGGGCGGGCGGCAGAAACCACCGACAGCAGGGTGCTTTTGCCCACATTGGGAAAGCCGATAAGCCCCACATCGGCAATCATTTTAAGCTCTAAAACAAGCTCCCGCTCTTCACCCTCCATGCCCGGCTTGGCAAAGCGGGGAGCCTGCCTCGTGGGGGTGGCGAAGCGGCCGTTGCCGTACCCGCCCTTGCCTCCCTTTGCTGCGACAAAAGGCTGATCATCCCACATGTCGTGGATGACCTTGCCGGTAGCCTTATCCTTTATCAGGGTTCCGCGGGGCACTTTTATGACAGTGTCCTTGCCGTCTTTTCCGAAGCAGCGCTTTGTTCCGCCCTGCTCACCGTTTTCCGCCTGATACTTGCGCTTCAGGCGGAAGTCCATAAGGGTGGCGAGGTGATCGTCGACAACAAAAACAATGCTGCCCCCCTTGCCGCCGTCCCCCCCGTCGGGCCCGCCTGCCGCCACATACTTTTCCCTGTGAAAAGACACGCAGCCGTCGCCGCCCCTGCCGGACTTGATTTTTATACTGACCAGATCTACAAACATATTATTCACCCGGCGCTTTGCGCCTTTTTTACTTAAAAAGAACGGACGTTACCGCCCGTTCCTCTGTCCTATAAGGATTTTACTGGGGATAAACCGAAACCTTTTTGCGGTCACGGCCAAGTCTTTCGAATCTGACGCTGCCATCGGAAAGAGCGAAAAGTGTATCATCGCTGCCGCGCCCGACATTGGTACCGGGATGGATCTTCGTCCCGCGCTGCTTTACGATAACGTTGCCGGCCAGAACAAACTGCCCGTCTCCACGCTTCACACCAAGGCGTTTTGCCTCAGAATCACGGCCGTTCTTTGTTGAACCGACACCTTTTTTATGTGCCATTGTGTTTACACCTCCGTAATTTGAGTAGTTGAAATATTCTTACGCCTCGATCTTTTCGATGACAACCTTTGTATAGGGCTGTCTGTGACCCTGACGTCTTCTGTAATTCTTCTTGGAATTGTACTTGAAAACCATGACCTTTTTCTGCTTACCGGTCTTGACGACCTTGCCTGTGACCTTGCCGGCGCCCAGAGAAACCGCGCCCTCTTCGCCTGTCATCAGCGCATCGAAGCTGACGGCTGCGCCGTCCTCCAGCTCAAGCTTTTCAACATAGATGGTATCGCCCTCGGCGACCTTGTACTGCTTTCCGCCTGTAACAATTACTGCGTACATTCTGCATCCTCCTTTATTCACGGGCTCGCTCCTGGGGTGAGCCAAAGGCTGCTTGCGCGTACAAAAATACGCACCCGTTCAATGCGGCTTTATGAGTATATCACAGTAAAAATGGCTTGTCAACAGGGCTGAGAGTGTTTTGCCCCTGCATTTTTACAGGCAAACACACCGCACAAACAGCGCGGCGCGGACACAGCATTTCAGCATCACCTGCCGTTTATATAAAGCGGCCCTTTCTTCCACTCGCTTTGGCTGCCATTTTTTACATAACCCGGCAGCGCCATGTCGTAAAGCCGCGCCGAGAGCACCTCAAGCTCAAGCTCCGCAAGGGACTCAGGCGGCAGGCGCTTAGCATCGGCAGGCTTGGTTATAATACAGATATTATCATTTTCACGGTTTTGCGCAAGAAGCGCCCGCCCATGGTCGTTGAAGGCAAGCACCTGGGTAAAACCGGGCAGGGTGCCGTTAGGCCGCCTTTCTATCCCCAGATAGCTGCAAAACAGCATCCGCCGCAGACGGGACATGGCGTACCGTTTTGTCTTGGCAAGGGCGCAAATCTCCTCAAAGCCGCTCCCCTGCTGCATCGCCTGATATAGGCGGTTTTCCAGGCCTTCGGCTGCATCGGGCAGCTTTGCCAGCCCCTCTGCCGTTTGCTTTGCAAAATGGGCTGTCATGGCGCAGTCAAGGCGGCTCATATCGTCAAGCAGACGCCCTTCTCTTTTCTCCTCCGCCAGTCCTTCCGCCACACCGGGGGGCACAAGGGTCTCTGCGGTCTGACCTTCGCGTACAAGGGCTCTGATGTAGGAGGCCGACGCGATTGCGCCCCGCGCCCCTTTTTCATCATGCCCCGCCCCTGTGCGCTTTACGGCAACCGGCTCCATACAACTGCCCTGCAGCTTGATAGCCCGCAGGTATTCAAGAGCAAGGATGTTGTTGGGCAGGCGCAGAAGCTCCGCCTTTTCCTGCAAATGCTTGTGCACCGCCCGCTCCCTGGCGCGGGCATAGGCGACCCCCTCGCTCATTTCCGCTATGGTTTCCTCCAGCAGGCTTTTTTCTGCCAGAATACCGGCGACCTGCTTAAGGTCCTCAATATTATCATCCTCCGCTCCGAAGGAAAGGTAGTCCGCCCCAACCGCCGAAAGAATGTGTACAGCCCCCTCGGCAAAGCCCTGCGCCGAGGAAAGAGACCACCGCAGTGGCAGAGACAAAACCAAATCGGCGCCACCTTCAACGGCCATTTTGGCGCGAACGCGGCGTTCCAAAAGCGCCGCTTCGCCCCGCTGGACATAGTTGCCCGACATGCAGCAAACTATCAGTGTATCGTCTCCCAGGCGCTCCCGCGTCTTATCTATATGCAGCTTGTGGCCGTTGTGAAAGGGGTTATATTCCGCTATAATACCGCAAGTTTTCATCTTTTCTCCCAAAAAGCTGTTGTCAACAGCCCGTTTGTGTTGTAAGATAGTTTGTGGTAATTATACTTGATATTATAATTTTTATCAATAAATCAGAGGAGAGAATTAAATGAATATTCTTGTTATCAACGCAGGCAGCTCATCCCTTAAATATCAGCTGTTTGACATGGCCAAGCAGGAAGTCCTTTCCAAGGGTCTTTGCGAGAGAATCGGTATCGACGGCAAGTTCAAGCACGAGGCCGGCGACAAGAAAGCCTCCGGCGACACAGCGATGCCCACCCACGCGGACGCAATCCGCCATCTGACAAAGATGCTCGTCGATGCCGAATACGGCGTTATCAAGAGCATGAGCGAGATCGGCGCTGTCGGCCACCGTGTTGTCCACGGCGGCGAAAAGTTCTCCGAATCTGTGCTGATTGACGCCAGCGTCATCAAGGCCATTGAGGACTGCGTACCCCTGGCTCCCCTGCATAACCCCGCCAACCTGACCGGCATCCGCGCCTGTGAAGAAGTCATGCCCGGCGTACCTCAGGTCGCCGTTTTCGATACAGCCTTCCACCAGACAATGCCCGCCGCCTCCTATGTTTACGCCATTCCTTATGAATATTACGAGAAGAACGCCATCCGCCGCTACGGCTTCCACGGCACCTCCCACCGCTATGTGGCGGCAGAGTGCATCGGGCAGCTTGGCGGCAAGGCCGAGGGCACAAAAATCGTCACCTGCCACCTTGGCAACGGCTCCTCTCTTGCCGCCATCAAGGACGGCAAGACCTTTGACACCTCTATGGGTCTCTCCCCCCTTGAGGGCGTGCCCATGGGAACCCGCTCCGGCTCCATCGACCCCACCATTGTTGAGTTTATCTCCAAGCTGGACGGCTGCGACGCCGCCGCCACCATCAACATGCTGAACAAAAAAGCCGGCGTTCTGGGCGTTTCCGGCGTCTCCTCCGACTTCCGTGACCTTGACGAAGCCGCCGCAAAGGGCAACGAGCGCGCCAAGCTCGCCCTGGACATTTTCGCCCATTCGGTTCGCAAGACTATCGGCTCCTACGCCGCCGCTATGGGGGGCATCGACGCCCTGGTCTTTACCGCCGGTATCGGCGAAAACTCCGCCTCCACCCGCGCACAGATCGTTGAGGGTCTTGAGTTCCTGGGCGTCAAGGTCGATGCCGAAAAGAACAATGTCCGCGGCGTGCTGAGGGATATTTCAGCCGAAGGCGCCACAGTAAAGACATTTATCATCCCCACCAACGAAGAGCTGGTCATCGCCA
>JAVBSJ010000031.1:0-6501 GCA_031547105.1 Oscillospiraceae bacterium | reverse complement strand
CTTTCAAGGAACGGAAAAAGGAAAATGAGCAAGGAAGTTTTTAGGAATGAAGAAAAGCAAGGGGGCAAGAGAAGAAAAAGCAGAGAAGCAAAAAAGAAGGCAACCGCCCCTGCCCTCCCCTTGCCGCGCCGTACAAAACCGCTTTGAAATTTTAACTTTTCTTTTTCACCTTGAAATAGCTTGTCCTATATGGTAAATTTATATAGCAAACAAAACATTTTTTGGAGGAATATACATGGATAAAGTTATTATCGAAACTTCTGCCCGCCACCTGCACCTCACCAGAGAGCATGTGGACATTCTGTTCGGCAAGGGTCATCAGCTGACCCGCAAAAAGGATTTGTCCCAGCCCGGCCAGTTCGCCTGTGAGGAAAAGGTCAAGGTCGAAGGGCCCAAGGGCTCCTTCCCCGGCATTTCGGTTCTGGGGCCTGAGCGCAAAGCGACGCAGATTGAGATTTCCCTGACAGACGCCCGCACCATCGGCGTTGCGGCGCCAATCCGCGAAAGCGGCGACATCGCAGGCTCAGGCGGCTGCAAGCTGGTGGGTCCCTGTGGCGAGGTCGTGCTTGAGGAAGGTATCATCGCCGCCATGCGCCATCTGCACACCACCCCGGAGGATGCCGAAAAGCTTGGGGTTACGGACAAGCAGATAATCTCCGTTGAGACCAACTATAACGGCAGGGCGCTGACCTTCGGCGATATTATCGTCAGGGTATCCCCCTCCTACGCCACAAGGGTGCATATTGACACAGACGAGGCCAATGCCGCTGGAATCACCGGCGAGTGCGAGGGCACAGTCAAGCTGTAAAGCACTGTTGCTGCAAGCTTTCAATAAAACTGCACTTTTCTGCCATACTGAGCTAAACCCCCTCCTCCAAAGGAAGGGGTTTAGTTTTTATATATTCAGCTTGTCCCGGGAAGACTAGGTATATCAAAAACGCAAGTCATTCAATAGGCGCCGCCATTTGTGTCCGTTATGCTTATTATGCTACGGCAAACGCAGGCGCGTGCTTAAGTGCAAAGGGAGAAGCTTTGTTTATGACCCACAAAAAGGCATTGGCAATCCAGATTATCATCTTGATTTTATTTGTTTTAGGTTTTGTCCTTCTTGGGGTATCGGCGTACCTCCAGGATACTGCCGATCATCGCCTGGTTAATATACTGGGCTGGTCAGCTCTTGGCGCTATGGGCATATCTGTGCTGATACTCCTTATATGTTTCGGAAAAGTCATCGTGGCTGAAACGGATTATATAAGAGAGAAAATGCAAAATCAAAGTGATGCTGAGTTCTTCTCAACAATAAGTCTATACGACACCCCTTACACACTGGAGGAACGGTTTATTCAGGCGGGCTTTAGCATGGAGGAAGGATATTTGCACAAAAGGTCGCCCTCTCTTGCAAAGGATTATATCAACTATTATGTGGGCATTGCCAACGAAGAGAACATTTCAGAATACTTTAATAAGTTTTGCGAGAAGATTGAAGGGGTGATCCAAAGCGCAACCCGCTATCAGAAGCATAATATCTATTATATATTCTTTTTTAACCGCACTATAGCGCAAGAGGAACGGGCGGTTTTGAAGGATATTATTGCAGATCAATATGCAACGCGATCGATTGGTTTTGATTTTGATGTTTATCTGCCAATCATATATGATACCGCTAACCAAAAATATATAACAAAAGCCGTTCGGGGCAGATTTTCATATTACCTTCTGGATATAGCGGTCAGGGTGATTTACAAGATGCTGCAAAAAGCCGAATAGCGCTCATATGTCAAGCTTCTCCCTTAATGCGAAATAAACAATCCGGCCTCAAAAAACCAAAGCTGTGAGATTTTCTTCTCACAGCTTTATTATTTCCGTATATCGCAGCCACATATGACCTGCCTTTATTTTGCCAGCCTGGCTGACAGTTTTTTAAAAATCAAATTAAAAATCCTCCAGCAGATATACCCCAGAAGCCCGCCCAGAGTATTGAGGATAACATCGTCAATATCCACAGAACGGTAAACAAATATCTGCAAAAACTCAATTGTACAGGAAAGCAGCATTGAGACAAGGGTGACCCGAAGCACGCCCTGCCACCGTTTCCACAAAAGGGGCAGGCAAAAGCCCACAGGCATAAACATGGCAATGTTGCCCAGAATGTTTATGACAAACAGGGCATCGTGACCGCGATCAAAATACTTTTGTATGGTGTCAAAGGGCACCGAGTTGAAGCTGCTGCGCGTAAAATCCCATGAAAAAGGCCTGACCATGGCGTAAATATGCCCCCCGTCCATGTACCAGCGGGGCATGACGGTCAGGGACAGAAGCCCCACAAAAAATCCCGTAAAAAGCACCAAGCACAGCTCTCTCAGCGGGTCGCGGCGAATGCCCTTGCGCCGGGCAGACAGCTGCCTGAGCAGCAAAAAAGCCGCCCCGGCTATGATTGTATATGGAAGCATACTGCTAATGAATATCGGAACCATCAAAATACCTGCCTGTAAATTTTTGCGTTATTATGATTATATACTGCCAGTGTGCCAAAATGTTCCTCTGCCCCGTCGCCCTTACAAGGGAAACGCTGCACAGCAGTATTTATTTTAACATCAACGGCCCCTTAAGGCAAGCCGTAAACTGGCTTTCCTCTGCTCGCGAGGCTAAAGGATAGGTTTCCCTTTTGACGCAGCAGGCCGGCGCATTTAAGCGCCGGCCTGCTTATCTCTCCTGCTAGTATGTGTTTTTCGCCGCAATATCATACAGGCCGCTGGAGGCAGTATACCTCTCCACAAGCTCCGGCCCCAGCCGCTCAAACAGCCTGCCCAGCTCCCTCTCGGCATCGGACAGTATTTTAGCTTCATCACAGCAGAGAAGCTTTCTGCCCTCCATTATGATTTCACCGTCGACAATGACAGTGTCAACGTCCTGCCCCTGCGCCTGATAGACAAGGCGCTGCACCGGCATTATGCCAAAGGGGGCAAGGTGAGGCTGCTTGGTGTTGACGATGATAATATCGGCCCGCTTGCCCGTCTCAAGGGAGCCGGTGATACCGTCGATACCCATCGCCCTTGCAGCCCTTATAGTACACATTTCAAGCACCCTGCCGGGAGGAGCCAAAAGGGGCTCATGCTCATTGATGCGGTGAATGACCTGGAACACCTTCATGTCACGCCATATGTCATAGCTGCGGTCGGGGGCAGTGCCGTCGGTGACGATGACCACGTTGCCCCCCGCCCTGAGAATCTCGTACACCGGGCAGCGCTTCTTGATATTTGCCCTTGTGGTGGGGCCGTGAAAAATGGTGGCGCCGGTTTCGGCGATAATCTCGATCTCCCTCTCGCTGATGCCGGTGGCATGGGTCAGGGATGTGGTTTTTGTAAGCAGCTCAGGGGTGTAGTCGTAAGCAAACTGGATGCCGCCCGCGTTGACGTGGGTGTGGAAGGCAACGCCGTTCTCCTTTGCGATTCGCGCCATTTCGCGGTTTTTCCACGCGGCAAACTCAACGCTGTCCCCCTTTGCGGGGCTGATATTGCCGGGGGCGACAATGCACAGCTGCCGCTTGTGCCTGCCGTTAAGGGTTTTTACCGCCCTTTCGGTGTTTTCCACCGCCTGCTCGGGGGTCAAATCCCGCATAGTGCCGACGCCGTTTTTGAAAACCCTGGTTTTCTGGGGCCACGGGCCGTCGCACATGCCAAAGCCGGACATCTGGCGTATGCCGGTTTTGAGGGAGCCTTCAAAATGCGCCTCCAGATTGGGGATATGGTCGGGGCGGGGGGTGCTGCCCAGCATGGAAACGCCGGTGGTGATGCCGAACTTGACACGCTCCGCCGCGGCAAGCGCGCCCTCCGCCTGCCAGAAGGCCTCGTCGGTATTGCGGAAATAAATGTCCTGCGCCATCATGTCCCACGGCTCAAACTGCTCTCCCAGAGTCTTGATAAGGCAGTGCCCCCCATGTCCGTGCCCGTCAATAAGGCCGGGCATTACGGCGAGGCCGCATGCGTCAATTACTCTCCCCGCCTGTACATCCTCCCCAAGCTCCGACATAGGGCCGATGGCGGCTATCACATCCCCCTTGACGCCCACGTATCCTTTCTGATGAACGGTGTGATTGCCGTCCACGGTGATTACAGTGCCGTTTTTAATAAGTAAATCAAACACAAGCTGCCCTCCTTATTAATTTGTTAGCTATATTTTACCATTGAAGCAAGCGACAAACAAGGGTCGTGCTGCAAGAATTGCCGCTAAAAAAATTAAAAATCGAATAAATGTTTGCTTTTTAATCGAACATGTGTTATATTTCTTTTATAATAAACTTTCAGTAAATCAAACGGAGGTGCAATATGGGCAACCGCGTTTTAAGCGCCAAGCGCCGCGCCATTTTGGAATATATAGAGGAGTTCACCGCCGCCAACGGCTACGCCCCCTCTGTCCGTGAAATCGGGGAGGCTGTGGGGCTTCGCTCCCCTTCGACAGTACACTCCCACCTTAAAATATTGGAAGGCGGCGGAATGCTGCAGCAGAGCGCGGGCAAGACCCGCACCCTTTCCCTTCCCAACAAGCCTGTTTTCAAATCGGTTCCCGTTCTCGGCACCGTCACCGCCGGTATGCCCATACTGGCCACGGAGGAAATAGAGGGATATATCCCCTACGACGGCGGCCATGACGGGGCAAAGTTGTTTGCCCTGCGCGTGCGGGGGGACAGTATGATAAACGCCGCCATTCTGGACGGCGATTACGTCATCTGCCGCCAGCAGCAGACGGCGCGCAGCGGCCAGATCGTCGTCGCCCTCATTGGCGAGGAGGCTACCGTCAAGCGCCTTGCCCTGGGGGAGGATAACGTGTGGCTCATGCCGGAGAATCCCGCATATGAGCCGATTGACGGGTCTGAATGCTCCATCCTCGGCCTTGTCATCTCCCTTTACCGCGGCGATGTCCGGTAATATATCACCAAACAGCCCTGTAACGGCGCTGCCCGGCGTGGGGCCAAAACGGGCGGGGCAGCTTTCCAAGCTGGGGATAACCGCCGTTTCCGATTTTCTCTCCCTTTTCCCGCGGGATTATGAGGATCGCACAAGAATAACATCTATTGCGCAGGCGCAGACCGGTGAAAAGGTATGTGTCTGCGCTGTTTTGGCTCAAGAGCCGGTTTTGTCAAACATTCGCCGCGGATTTTCGCTGCTTAAGTGCGCTGTATTTGATGACACCGACAGGCTGAACATAACCTTTTTCAACCGCCCGTACACCAAAAACCAGCTGATCAAGGGGCAGGAATATATTTTTTACGGCAAAATTGAGGGTCAGGGCCGCACAAAAACCATGATCAACCCCCAGTTCGAGGCCGTATCCAGGCAAGGAGGCGTGACAAGCCGCCTGCTGCCCATATACCCCCTGACCGAGGGGATAACCCGCGGGATGATCGAGCAGGGGGTCAAGGCGGCCTTTAACTGCCGCGCGTGGCCCGAAAGCGCCATCCCCCCCGAGGTGGAAGAGCAAATGGGCTTTGCCTCTGTGGAGGAAGCTCTTCGCGCCCTCCATTTCCCGGAGAGTCTTGGCGATGTTGAACGGGGGCGGTACCGCTTCGGCTTTGAAGAGCTGCTGCGCTTCTGCTGCGCTTCCCTTATGCTTAAGGGGCGGGCAAGGGTGAAAAGCGGCATTGCGCTTGACGTATATGACGCGGAGGAGTTCTACGCAAGCCTGCCCTTTGAGCCTACAAACGCCCAGCGCAAGGCCATAAGGGAGAGCTTTTCCGATATGCTGTCCGGCGTGCGGATGAACCGCATGGTGCAGGGGGATGTGGGCAGCGGCAAAACGCTGGTGGCCGCAGCCTGCGCCTGGCTGTGCGCCCGGAGCGGCTTCCAAAGCGTCATCATGGCACCTACAGAGCTTTTGGCGCGGCAGCATCACAAGACCCTCTCCTCCCTCATGTCCCCTTTCGGCATAGAGTGCACCCTGCTGACGGGGAAAATGCCTGCGGCGCAGCGCAAAGCGGCGCTTTCGGACATTGCGGAAGGCCGCGCGCAGGTCATATGCGGCACACACGCCCTGTTCCAAAAAGGCGTGGAGTTTGCCCGCACAGCCCTTTATGTGGTGGATGAGCAGCACCGCTTCGGCGTTGAGCAGCGGGCTGCTTTAACCGAAAAATCTGCCGGCGGGCACATTTTGGTGATGTCGGCCACCCCTATTCCCCGCACGCTTTCGCTGATAGTTTTCGGCGATCTTGATATATCGGTTATAGATGAGCTGCCCCGCGGCCGGCAGGCCATTGAGACCTATTCCATCGGCCCCGACAAGCGGGAGCGGATGTACGCCTTCCTGCAAAAGCAGGTGGCGGAGGGGGGGCAGGCCTACATTGTCTGCCCGCTGATTGAGGATGAAGAGGGGCAGAGCGAGAAGCAGGCCGCCGAAGCCTACGCAAGCGAGCTGCAAGGGCAAATGCCCAAGCTGCGCATAGGGCTTATGCACGGGCGGCTTTCCCCGGCTGTAAAGGAAGAGGTCATGGGCCGTTTTGCGGCGGGG
>JAVBSJ010000112.1:0-14554 GCA_031547105.1 Oscillospiraceae bacterium | reverse complement strand
AACGGTGATATTTTAGAGGGCAGCCCGCATAAAGGAACAGCGAGAGACAACAATGTTCTGCTGGTCAGCATTATTGGCATGGATGATATGAAAAGCCGGTGCCAGCTGCTGTCCCTTTTGGCTCAAAAGGGTGTCAACATAGACATGATCTCCTGGGGGGAGAGCCTCAGCTTCTCTACCCCGAGAGTTTGGAAGAATAAAATACAAAGCGTGCTGGAGGAGCTGCTGGGCAGCCGCAACTGGGAAATCGAGGAGGAGGTCTGCAAGCTCTCCCTTATCGGCAGCGGCATGAGCGACCGGGTCGGCATTGCGGCTGAAATGGTAGGCGCGCTTATAAACAAAGGCATAAGGGTTATGGCGCTCTCGGCAGGGGAGATAAAAATCTCGGTCTTTGTGCCGGAGAGAAATGCCCAGACAGGGCTTGAAGCAGTTCATAGCAGGTTTTTCTAGGTACATGAAAACACAGGGGCGGACGAATGTCCGCCCCTTTTGCATTGCCCGGAAAGCCGGGATAAAATAGGGGGATGAAGGCTTTATGGGATTCTGAGGCGGTTTAGGATGGGAGAGTGAGAAAATCTTAACATTTTCCATATGTAAATCCGCGGATACGGCTTGTATTGGCGTTATCAGGGTGATAAAATAGCTATTAATTATATCAATTTTACGGCATTTATATAGGAAGCGTAATAAAGGTGGCCGGGCGGCCTCATTATGTGTTAAGGGTGGGACAACCATGTCAAACAGGCATGATGGTGTCAATATGGACCGCATTAAGGCGTCCATAATTGACAGCTTTACAGATTTTATTTCTATCGCCAATACCGACCGCGAAATAATTTACTACAATCCGGCCGCCTATAAAATGATGGGCTATTCCCCAAGCGAGCGTCCCGATATTTGGACAACGGAGAAGCTCCATGCAGAAGGCTTTGACGAGTTTGCCAAGACAACAATTCAGCCCTCTGTTTTTAAAAACGGCTCCTGGAAAGGCATAAGCGCCATCAGGCATAAAAGCGGCAATACTATAGTTGTCGAGATGACAGTCTTTCCCTTGTACGGCGCAGACGGGGAGGAATACGGGACTGTGGCGGTTATGCGCGACGTAAATGAGCTTACAAAAATGAATGAGCGGCTGCAAAAAAGCATGGAGCTGTTTCAAAAGGTTATGGACTCGGTTAAAGTCGGCATCGTGCTTATTAACATGGAGAACAATACCATAGAAATGGTCAATAAGTTTGCGGAGGATCTCCTGCAAATGAATGCGGAAGAGGTCAAGGGTCAAAAATGCTATGAGGTGCTTTGTCATTCAAGCCTTGAGTTCTGTCCCCACGTCAATGAGAAAGACAAGCCTGTGCTGCTGTCGGAGCGCTATTTACAGCGAAAAGACGGAACGCGCATCCCGATTATTAAGACAGGCACCTGGATAACGATTGACAGCAAGGAATACCTTGTGGATACCTTTGTTGACATCACCATACAGAAGGAGCTGGAAAACAACCTTAACGAGGCGAAAATTGCCGCTGAGGCCGCCAGCCGCTCAAAAAGCGAGTTTCTCTCCAGGATGAGCCACGAAATGCGCACACCGCTCAACGCGGTTATCGGCATGGCCCAAATCAGCGAAAAAGTCAACGAGGCGGCAAAGCTGAAGGAGTGCATAGACACCATCAAGCTTTCGTCAACACATTTGCTGTCGCTTATCAACGACATCCTCGATCTTTCCAAGATAGAAGAAGGCAAGCTGGAGCTTAATGAGGAAGCCTTCTCCGTTTCTTCCATGATAGAAAAAATTGCCATTTTGATTGAGCCCAAGGCGAAAGAAAAGGGAATAGCGCTTGCGGTGAACGCCGATAGCAGTATTCCGCCATATTTAGTTGGGGATGCCCTTCGCCTGACGCAGGTGCTGCTTAACTTCCTGTCAAACGCCGTCAAGTTTTCACCCGAAAACAGCCGTATCACCTTTGAGGTCAGGCCGGAACCGGCCAGTGACGGCAAGGCACGTCTACGATTTTCGGTTTCGGATCAGGGCATCGGCATCAGTGAGGAGCAGCTGGCACGCCTGTTCAGTCCCTTTGTGCAGGCTGACGGGTCTATAACGCGCAAATACGGCGGAACAGGTCTGGGGCTGGTGATAAGCAAGCGGCTGATCAACCTCATGGGCGCCGACATAGATGTGACCTCCAATCCTGGAGAGGGCTCCACATTTTCTTTTGCTGTCAGCTTTGAGACGGCGGCGGAGGGAGATCTTAAAACAGAGGATATGGTGCAGGGCGACATCACGGGTATATTTAAGGGCAAAAAGGCTCTTGTTGTCGATGATGTGGAGCTTAACCGCCTTATCGCCATGGAGCTTATGGCGGAGACCGGCCTTGAGTTTGCGGAGGCTTCAGACGGCAGGCAGGCGGTGGAGATGGCGACGGCGACCCTGTATGACATTATTCTTATGGACGTGCAGATGCCTGTCATGGATGGATATGAAGCTACAAGGCTCATCAGGCAAGGGGCGTACCCATATTCGGCGACGCCGATTATCGCCATGAGTGCCAATGTTTTCAAGGAGGACATGGAGCGCAGCGCAGCTGAGGGGATGAATGCCCACATCGGCAAGCCGGTTGACATCGGCATTATGATTTCTACCGTCAATCGCCTGATAAATCATGTGGCGGATGGGGATGCTGTAAAGAAAGCCGGCATTGCCGCGTTCAAGACCAATATCGTGCTGGAGGAACGCGACAAGAATTACTTTAATTACGAGCTTGCTATGGAGGCGTTCGGCAATAATACCCGCGCGCTGGCTATATTGTGTGACGAGTTTATCCGCAGTGATTATTGGGGCAAGCTTAAAACAGCGATGAACAGCCGTGATAATGCAGCCTCTGAAAGCATTTTGGAGGTTTTGATACAAAAGGCTCGGCAATGCGCCTTGCCAAGCCTGTCGTCATACGCTAACCTGGTTAAAGAAACTCTGGAGAAAAAGAGCTATGATTATGCGCTGATGTATCTCAATGATTTGGGCAAGTGCTATGCCCGTACATGTGAAGTTATTTCAGGGCTTTTGGAGGAATAGTACATACGGCATCGTGGTTAGGGAAGGTCAAAACAGGCATATTTCAGGTGAGAAAACCGGACGCAAATGCGACCGGTTTTTTTTGAAAAACAAACAGAACGGGGCTTCTAAAAGTAAGGGGCGGCGTATTGTTTAACCGAAAGAAACCGTAAAGAGAATGAAAGAGGTATTCCAATTTTATACGCACTAATATATAATAGCACATGAATAATAAACGGCTAAATATAATATTTATAGTAATTCTGCGTTGACTGTAAAAATAAACGAAGTGTGGTAAGTGGATATGAAGGAAGCACTCAGGCGCTGTTCCGCCATTTGGCATGGGTTTATCGAAAAAATAGGAAGCAGGCTCCGCACTAAGCTTATATTGATATTTTTGGGCGTGAAGGTCATCCCTATAATATTGCTGGCAGCGCTTGCCTTCCATCAGATGGTAAACCTTGGTGAGCTTCTGAAGAAAATCGCGGTTGAAGACTCTTCAGCCGCGCTTAATGCCAGCGCCGTTGAAAATATTGAGCGCCTCACCACCGATACGGCTAAGAGAGTGGCGGCCTTTCTGTACGACAGGGATGATGATATTTTATATCTGGCCGGCGTCACGCCTTCCGATTCGGCATACCGGCTTTTTGGAGATACAAGAACGGGACGTGTGCTGAACCCCGGAGAATGGGTGCTGAACACTGATGGGACAGCGTGGAAACCCCTCAAGGAGGTTGAAAGACGCAGGGGCGGCGGGGAATCTACCAACATCGAAAACAACGACATGAACGGTTTTCACTACCGCCAGCCGGAGGAGTTTGAATATATTGATATACCCCTTTATGATGAGATAGTTTTTATTGACCTTAACGGCAACGAGCTTTATAAATATGTGTCACCGGCGTCTGCAAAGGTAAATTACCCCTTGAATCCCGCTAAAAGCAATGTCTCCCTAAAGGAAAACACCTATATCGGGGCGGAGACTTACTTTGCCGAGCTTGCAGGGCTGCAGCCGGGCGAAATATATGTTTCCGATGTTATAGGGGCTTATGTGGGATCCAACTATATCGGCATGTATACCGAGGGAACGGTTGCCGCCGCAGCGGAGCAGCGGGGATACGATATTGAGTATGCTCCAGAGGCTCAGGCGTATGCAGGGGTAGAAAATCCTAACGGACAGCGGTTTGAAGGAATTATCCGCTGGGCTACCCCGGTTACGGATAGCAGCGGGCAGGTAACCGGATATGTCAGCTTTGCACTGAACCACGACCATATCATGGAGTTTGTTGACCATATCACCCCTAAGAATGAGCGGTACACAGAGCTTCCCAACGCGTATGAGGGCAACTATGCCTTTATTTGGGACTATAAATGCCGCAATATCTGCCATCCCAGGCATCACTCCATTGCCGGCTATGATCCCCAAACAGGTGACCCCCAGGTTCCCTGGCTTGAGACGTCGATTTACGATGCGTGGCAGCAAAGCGGCGTTGAAAAATGGACAGATTTCATCGCAGATTATCCGGAGTTTAACAAGCAGTCCCGGGGCAATAAGCCGGCGCCCGCACTGACGCGGGCCGGCATGGTGGGTCTTGACGGGCGTTACCTCAATAATGCGCCCCAGTGTACAGGCTGGATGGATCTTACCGAAAATGGAGGCTCAGGCTCCTTTTACATTTTGTGGAGCGGCCTTTACAAGCTGACCACTGCGGGGGCAATACCCTATTACACCGGCCGGTATGCCCCTTCGGAAGAAAACAACTATTCGCTGCGCGGGTTCGGCTTTGTCGCTATCGGCGCCGGGCTTGAGGATTTTACAAGCCCCGCCAGAGCCACGGAGACCAGACTGACGGCGGCTGCGGAAAAGAGCCTGCAGGATACTAACAGCCGGCTTATCGGCACCACCATAGCGCTTATCGCCCTTGTAGTCCTTGTGGCCATATGGCTCGCCTCATCTCTGACGGGGCGCATTACCGCCCTTATAACCGGCATTTCCCGCTTCAAGGGCGGAGAGCGGCAGTTCCGCTTTAATACCGCTGAAATTGATGAGTTCGGAACACTGGCCGATTCCTTTGACGAAATGGCCGACAGCATTGTCGACAGCGTCAGCAGTCCTCTGACTATTACCGACATGGATCAGAAGATAATTTATATGAATGAACAGGGGCTTGGATACAACAAAAAGACCCTTGACGAGGTCATAGGTCAGTCCTATCGGGAGATCAGCATTTATCCCTTCGGCTCGCAGTATTGTCCGATTACGGCGCTTGAGCGGGGACGGGAGGCTGAGGTTTATTATCAGGAGGGAAGCGGGCACTATTTCAAGGGGGTCGCAAATTACCTGACCGACAGGGCGGGCAATAAAAAAGGATATATTATCACCACGCAGGATGTGACCGAAATCGAGCTTGCCAGAAAACGGGCTGAGCAGGGCAGCCGCGCCAAGAGCGACTTCCTCTCAAACATGAGCCATGAAATGCGCACCCCTATGAACGCGATCATCGGCATGTCGGCTATAGGCAAAAATGCCCCCAGCCTGGAGAGGAAGGATTACGCCTTTGGCAAGATAGACGACGCCTCTACCCACTTGCTGGGTGTCATCAACGATATTCTCGATATGTCCAAGATCGAGGCCAATAAGTTTGAGCTTTCTGTGGCCGAGTTTAATTTTGAGCGTATCATGCAGAAGGTTGTAAATGTTATAAACTTCCGGATTGAGGAAAAGCAGCAGAGGTTCGTCGTCAGGATAGATCAAAATATACCTGTGACCCTGATCGGTGATGAGCAGCGCATAACCCAGGTGGTTATGAACCTGCTGTCAAACGCCGTCAAGTTTACCCCTGCGGGTGGCACAATTAAGCTGAAGGCCAGGTTCTTGGGGGAGGAAGACGGCAATTGCAGTATCCAGATTGATGTCACCGATACCGGCATCGGCATCAGCCCTGAGCAGCAGTCGCGCCTTTTCAACTCCTTTGAGCAGGCCGAAAGCAGCACCTCCCGAAAGTTCGGGGGAACCGGCTTAGGGCTCGTTATCTCTAAAAACATAGTGGAGATGATGAACGGGAATATCTGGATCGAGTCGGAGCTGGGTAAGGGCTCAAAGTTCTCCTTTACCATTCAGGTAAAGAGGGGCAGCAGAACCTCCCACCTGCCGGAGAACAGCTTGGTGGATTACTCAAAAATACGCATTCTTGTCGTTGACGACGCACCGGAAACGCTTGAGTATTTTGCCGAAACCACGAAGCGCCTAGGCGTTGTGTGCGATACCGCCCTTGACGGGGAAAGCGCCCTCGCCATGCTTGAAAAGGCGGGGCGGTACGACATATGCTTTGTCGATTGGCGTATGCCGGAAATGGATGGAATAGAGCTGTCACGCCGCATAAAAACGGATTGCGGAGAGGCAGTAGTTATAATGATTTCGGCCATGGAGTGGGGGACGATCGAGAAGGAAGCAAAGGATGCCGGCGTGGCAAGATTCCTTTCCAAGCCGCTGTTTGCCTCCGATATTGCCGATTGTATTTGTGACTTTGTCGGCGGAAACAAGCCGGAAGAGGATAAGGGAGGCGCAGTGGCGGAGGACTTTACAGGGCACTGTATCCTGCTTGCTGAAGACGTGGAGATAAACCGTGAAATCGTGCTCAGCATTTTGGAGCCTACCGGGCTTGCAATAGATTGCGCTGAAAACGGTGAGGAAGCGGTGGAGCTGTTTAACCGCCATCCGGAAAAATATGAAATGATCTTTATGGATCTTCAAATGCCGGTTATGGACGGGTTTGAAGCTACGCGCTTCATCAGGGCTGTCGGCAGCGCCCGCGCCAAGGATATTCCCATTATTGCCATGACTGCAAATGTCTTCCGTGAGGATATTGAAAAGTGCATGGAGGTTGGCATGAACGGACATATCGGCAAGCCCCTTGACTTTAATGAGGTGGTTGAAACGCTAAACAAGTATCTGGGTTAAGCACCGCGGCGGAACAAATAAAACTGCACGAGGAGCCGCCCTGTAAGGGCGGCTCTTTTTTGCAGGTGACACTGCGCAGCAGGCTGGGAGGGCGTGTAAATACAAATTACAGCCATATGCCGGTTGCGGCAGCAGGGATGAAAACTTTACTTTACGCAGAAGCATGTGGTATAATTTCCGCATCAGGCAAGCCGGGGGGAACTCGGCAGGGGGTATGATAGAGTGTACTATGTTGTTGAGCTGCTGGCTTTCTTGTTTTCCGCTTGGTTGAGCTGTACATACTTTTTGCGCTGGATGACGGCAGTTGTCCGCGCCTGGCCGCCGCAGCGCACCCGTCTGGTGCGCTATACTTTGGGCTGCCTGCCGGTAATGGCTCTTGCCATCATCCTGCTGACGCTCCGTTTTCTCGCCTCCTTTGATGTGGTGGATGACATTATATATGTGGTTTTTTATGTGGCGCTGGGCTATGCATGGATTTATGCGGGCACCAATATGCTGCACTTCTTTTTTGACCTTTCCTGGCGCGATGATGTTATAGCGCTTAACAACAAAGCGGCGCTTTGCGCCTTTTCCGGCGGATATATCGGGCTTACCCTGATATATTCCGGGGCGAATATCGGCGACGGCCCCGGCTGGTGGTGTGTGATTTTTGCCGGAGGGCTGGGTCTTGCGGCATGGATCGCCCTGGGGATTATAACCGACAAGCGGACCGGGATGTTTGAGCGCGTCACGGTAGACCGGGATTTGGCCTGCGGCATCAGGGTCGGGCTTTATCTGATGGCAAGCGGCCTTATACTGGCCAGGGCATCCGCCGGGGACTGGACCTCCTTTGGCATGACTGTTGTGGAGTTTATGGCGGGGTGGCCGGTGCTGCCTCTTGCGGCGCTGTGTATTGTTGTTGAGCGCTATCTGGGCGGCAGGATAAGGGCGGGTGCCTCGGTTCTGGTGGGGTTGGTTTACTTGGTGTATGCCATCTCGGCGCTGTGGCTTTTGCCCCCTTTAGCCTCAAACCCGCTTTACGCGGCAGCAGTAAGGCTGATATGCTAGGGGGCGCGTTATGAGGCTTGCTGCCATTCCCCGGGGGAGTTATTCCGATTATCGCTACCGCGCTATTTTTGAGGGGTACAAGTGGGATCCGCAGGTAGGAGATGTCAACACCCTTGCCCGGCACGTGCTGTTGCTGACTGAAGAGGAAGAGAAGGAGCTGTCCGCCGCGGCGGAAGGGCTGTACCGTGAAACGCTTGCGCTGGAGCGCCAAATAGCCGGGGACAAGGCCGCCATAAAAAACCTGGGGCTGCCCCGCGCCATAGAAAAAATGGCTGTCAAGCTGCCGCCCTATGACGAGAGCCGCGGCGTACGCCTTATGCGGTTTGACCTCCACCCTGCCGAAAACGGATGGGCAGTGTCGGAGGTCAACAGTGATGTGCCCGGCGGCTTTGCAGAGGCCTCCGCATTGCCTCAAATAGCGGCGGAATATTTTCCCCGCTGCAGGCCGGGGCTATCGATGGTCGATATTTTAATTGAAGGGTTTAGTGAAAAAATAACGCCCGGCGGAACGGTTGCGTTTGTACATGCCACCTCCTATTCTGATGACAGGCAGGTCATGCAGTTTGCATCCGACCGCTTTGCGGCAGCCGGATTTCCCACGGTTTTTGCCGCACCTGACCTTATCCGCTGGCGGAGTGGGAAGGCGTATTTGCCTGATACCATGGGCGAAGCGGCAATCGACGGCATGATACGCTTTTTCCCCTTGGAATGGCTGGCCAATTTGCCGCATGGATCGAAGTGGAGGGACTTTTTCGGCGGAAGCACTGTATCCTGTAATCCTCCGCAGGCAATTCTCTCCCAATCAAAACGCCTGCCCCTCCTGTGGGACAGCCTTGCGGTCGACCTGCCGACGTGGCGGAGGCTGCTGCCTGAAACACGGGAGGCGCGGGATGTGCCGAGGGGCAGTGAAGAATGGATATATAAGCCGGCAATGGGCAGGGTCGGTGAAGGAATATCGGTCAAAGGGGCGGTGCCTGAAAAGGAACGGCGGCAGATTGAACGAAGCGCCCGGCTTTTTCATAAGGACTGGGTGGCGCAAAGGCTGTTCCGCAGCGCGCCGCTCAAGGCGCCCGATGGGCAGGATTTGCACCTGTGTATAGGGGTATTCGCTATAGACGGGCGCTGCGCCGGGTTTTACGGAAGGGTCAGCCCGCTGCCGCGGATAGACGCCGGAGCTATGGATATACCTATCCTGATCGAAAAAGGAGCAGAGCTATGAGAAACAGCTTGGTCACATACAGCATATGGGCGCCCGACGGCGCATTGTGGACCGCTTGGGCAAAGCCGGTTTTGTTTGCCCTGCCGCCACCGGGTGGGGCGGATTTTGCGGAAGAAATCGACAGCCGCTGGCTTTTGGCGGCAGATTACTCGACGATGATTATTGTTGACCTGCCCGGGGAGCGGGGCGTCCGGGAGGGGCTTTCCCTTGCCCGGCTGGGCTACCGCCCGGTGCCGCTGTACAACGGGGTGGCGGGGCCGGCAGGGCATTCGCTGCTGGATGTTGACGGCATTGCCCGCGCCCTGTTTGCGGGGGCGGATGAGCTTGCCCAGGCGCCGCTGCGACCCGACTCGCCTCCGGCCTTTTTGCTGGATTCAAAAAGGATGTCAGACGCGGGCAATAAACAGGGGAAATATGACAACCGCTGGTGCGTTTTTCCCCAGGATATGCCTTCTGCCGCTTTCCTTATGAAAAACGGTATAAAAAGGGTGATAGTGCGCACCGATGATGACAGGATAGCAAGCGACCTTGCCCATATTCTGTGCCGCTATCAGGAGCAGGGTATATCCGTCAGCATTTCCTGCGGGGAAGCGGGTATCAAGCCTGTAACGGTTGTGCGGCCTACCCGTTTCCGAAGCTGGCTGTATAGGATGAGCGTCATTTTCGGCCTTAAGCGCAACGCTGCCGGCGGTTTTGGCGGCATGGTGCCTGAGCCTATGCAGAGCGGCTCGGGCGGAAGATATTACGGTGTAGGGTAAAATAAGCGATAAAAGGCCGTGAGGCCTTTTTTTGCGTTATACTGCCCGCGGTGGCGCAAATAAGCAAGATGTAAAATATGAACTGCCATTTAAGATTTGCTTAAGCTGAGCTTGATTTACCTTTGATTCCTACAATTCCGTAAAAATATGTGGTACAGTAAAAAAGAAGAGGGGCAGGACGTTTGCAGGAGGTCTTACAATGTATAAAATATTACTGGTTGAAGACGATGAGAATATTGCGTCCAATCTCTCTGTGCTGCTTCGCAGGGAGGGGTACCTGGTAACGCTTGCCTGCGGGCAGGGGCAAGCCCTTGCTGCCCTTGAGGAAGCCCGCCCGGACTTGATATTGCTGGATGTTACCCTGCCGGACGGGTCGGGCTACGCCGTATGCACGGCGGCGAAAAAGACTGATGGCATACCGGTCATTTTCCTCACAGCCATGGGGGATGAGCTCAGCGCCGTGACAGGGCTTGAGCTGGGGGCCGATGACTATATCTCCAAGCCCTTCCGCCCGCTTGAGCTGCTTTCCCGGATAAAAAGCGTTCTTCGCAGGTGCGGCAGGGGAGAGGCGGTCTTTTCCCAAGGCGGGCTGCGGGTAGATACAGTGCGGGGAACGGTGAGTAAGGAGGGAAGGGAAATCTTTTTGTCGGCGCTTGAATACCGGCTTTTGCTGGTGTTTACAAACAGCCGCGGAACCATCCTGTCCCGCGAACGGCTTTTAAGTGAGCTTTGGGATATGGCCGGTGAGTTTGTAAATGACAACACTTTGACGGTTTACATAAAAAGATTGAGGGAAAAAATCGAGGATAACCCTCAGGAGCCCGATATAATCAAAACTGTGCGCGGGCTTGGATACCGCATGGGGGAGTGAAGGGCGGATGTTCAGAAATCGGGAAATCAAAGAGGCTGCCGCGGTAATCGCGGCGGTCTCGGTGTGCGGCGTAGCGGCCGGCTTTTTTATTTCTGGCTATGCGGCTGCCCTTGCGGCAGCCCTTTGCGCCCTGCTTGCCGGGGTGTTTTTTGCATTTACGTATCAAAGATATAAAAGGATAGACGACCTTAGCGGGCGTCTGGACATCCTGCTGCATAAGGGTGGCATATTTGAGAAGGACATGCTGGCTGAGGGGGAGCTGTCGGTTCTGTCAAGTCAGGTGCAGAAAATGACCCGCCGTCTTGTCGAGAATGCCGACGCGCTGAAAAGTGATAAGCTGTACCTGTCGGACGCGATGGCGGACATTGCCCATCAGCTGAAGACCCCTCTTACCTCCATGGGGATGCTGCTGACCTTCCTCAAGGAGGAGGGGCTGCCCTTCCGCCGCCGCGCCCGGCTTGCGCGGGAGCTGGAAGGGCTTGTGCTGCGCATTGACTGGCTTATCACCGCCATGCTGAAAATTGCCAAGATAGAAGCGGGAACGGCCGCTTTCAGGGCAGACAGGGTAGGGGTAGGCGAAATGCTTGAAAAAGCTGCACAGCCGCTTATGGCGCCACTGGAAATAAGGGAGGTCGGCCTAAGCATCAAGGGAGACAGAGATGCGGCTTTTGTCGGAGATCTGAATTGGACGGCGGAGGCAATAGGCAATATTCTGAAAAACTGTATGGAGCACACTCCTCCGGGAGGCGAGATAAAGGTCGGGTATTTGCAAAATCCCCTTTTTACCGAGATTACCATTTCCGATAACGGGTGCGGAATTGACAAGGACGACCTGCCCTATATTTTTGAGCGGTTTTATCACGGAAAAGGGGCGGGGGAGGGCAGCTTTGGCATAGGCTTGGCACTAAGCCGCATGATAATAAACAGCCAGAACGGGACGGTGAAGGCACAGAACATTCAGCCGCATGGAGCCTGCTTTACAGTCAGATTCTACAGCTCGGCTAATTAAGTGACGGTTTTGTAATTATAAAGTCACCGGTAAGTCACGCGCCGTTGATATAATCATATCAGGCTTTATACTTGCAAACGGTGAGCCTGTAAGGTTATTTGAAACGGAGGATGTCATATATGGAAATATTGAGAGTTGAAAACCTATGCAAGGTATACGGAAAAAGTGAGAGTGCCGTAACGGCACTGGACAATGTCAGTTTTTCGGTGGAAAAAGGGGAATTCGTGGCCGTTATAGGCCCCTCCGGCTCGGGAAAGTCCACCCTTTTGCATGTTCTGGGTGGCGTTGACAAGCCTACATCAGGCAGGGTGTATGTAGACGGCAAGGATGTTTACGCCCAAAGCCCCGAGCAGCTGGCTATCTTCCGCAGGCGGCAGGTGGGACTGATTTATCAGTTTTACAACCTTATCCCGGTTCTCAACGTGGCAGAGAATATAACCTTGCCGGTGCTGATGGATGGGCGCAAGGTGAACTATCAAAGGCTGAACGAGCTGCTTGACATGCTCAATCTGGTGGACAGGACGGGTCATCTGCCAAACCAGCTATCCGGCGGGCAGCAGCAGCGGGTGTCTATCGGGCGGGCACTTATGAACTCCCCTGCCATAGTGCTGGCCGACGAGCCCACCGGCAATCTGGACAGCAAAAACAGCCAGCATGTGATTGAGCTGCTGAAAATGACCAACCAAAAATATAACCAGACGCTTATGATTATCACCCATGATGAGAACATCGCGCTGCAGGCAGATAGAATTATCACCATCGAGGACGGCAGAATATCCAGAGACGAGGTGATAAGGCGATGAGCATCCTCAGCAAGGTGGCCTTTGAGACGCTTAAAAAGAACCGCACCCGCACCCTTGTCACCATTGCAGGGGTCATCCTTTCGGCCGCCATGATAACGGCGGTCGCGACGCTTATTGTTTCTTTTCAAAACTATATGGTGGAAAACACCGTTCTTAATGACGGCGCGTGGCATATCAGGGGCCTCAGCGTGCCGCCTGAAAAGGCAGAGGAGCTTGCGGCCCTGCCGGAGGTTAAGAAAAGCTATTATATTGAAAAAATCGGGTACTCAACTCTTGCGGAATCCATACACCGGCCATATCTTTACATTGCGGCCTACAGCGGTGACGCGCTTGAAAATCTGCCGCTTAAGCTTGCGGCAGGGCGGCTGCCGGAAAACAGCAGCGAGGCTGTTATATCGGAGCAAATTGCCTCAAACGCCGGGATCAGCTATGAGCTGGGAGATACGCTGACGCTGGATGTGGGGCTGCGCACCTCCGGAGGCAAAGTCCTTTGGCAGGATACGCAGTACGTTGCCGCCGGTGACACGCAGACCGCCGAGCAGCTTGAGATAACCGGGCAAATGACGCTTAAGGTGGTCGGTATATGTCAGCGCCCCGGTTTTGAAAGCTACTCCGCCGCGGGGTATGAGGTCATAACCAGGCTTGAGGGCGGTGGGGCTCCGAATGGTTATTTGGACGTCTTTCTTGAAATGAAAAAGCCTTCGTCGGTTTATGACTTTAACGACGCCCATCTGTCAGACACAAAGACAAAATATAATTCCGAGCTTCTGAGATATTACGGCATGTCGCTAAACGACGGATTTAACGGCGTTTTGTACAGCATGGGCGGGATACTTATCGGGATGATTATGATAGGCTCGGTTCTGCTTATACACAACGCATTTTCCATTTCTGTGGGTGAGCGCACAAAGCAGTTCGGCATATTGTCATCAATTGGAGCGACAAAGAGGCAAATAATGCGCTCGGTGCTGTTTGAGGGGGTGTGCATTACCCTGATCGGCCTGCCGGTTGGTGTTTTTTCGGGAATCGCGGGGATAGGTATTACCCTCTATTTGTTGGGTGACAAGTTTGACGCGATCTTTGTCGGAGGTAGCGGCCTGTCGATGCACGTATCGGTGCCCGCCCTTGTCTGCGCCGCTATAATCGGATTTATAACGGTTATGATTTCGGCCTATATTCCCGCCAGACGGGCGGCGTCCCTTTCGGCAATAGATGCCATAAGGCAGTCGGCCGATATTAAGATTAGTCCAAAGACTGTAAAAACCTCCCGCCTTGCCCAAAAGCTGTTCGGCCTGGAGGGGAGCTTGGCGCTGAAAAACTTCAGGCGCAATAAAAGGCGTTACCGCTCCACCATTTTGTCGCTTTTTGTCAGCGTGGTGCTGTTCGTGTCGGCAGGGGCCTTTGGGATGTATTTGCGGCAGGGAGTAGTGAGCGTTATGGCAGATATGCCATACGATCTGGCTGTCATCCCTACCGACCCCGCCATGACTGAGGAGAGAATGCTTGAGCTTTATGAAAAGTTTGCGGCTATGGAGGGTATAGAGGGCTCCACTTATTTTATGGAGGGGAGCTTTCAGATAGAGCTTCCGGCTGATAAGCTCGGCCAAAGGTTTATGCAGTACAATGCACCAGGTGAAGATAATAAAGCGGCGTATGAATATTACTGTCATATTCGTCTGGTGGAGGATGGGGCCTTCAGGCGTTTTGCGGAAAGCTGCGGGCTGGATGATGAGGCTTACTTTGACCCTGCGGCGCCCAGCTTTATCGCAAGTAAGCAGGTGCAGTTCTACAACTCTGACGAAAGCAGGTATACCGTGCTGGATGTCTTTGCAGGAGAAAGCGT
>JAVBSJ010000008.1:0-38080 GCA_031547105.1 Oscillospiraceae bacterium | reverse complement strand
ATTCGGTTATTTCTGATGCTGTTCACTATTTCAATGTCATTCGTCCTGTGCGTAAGTTGAACGGAAAGCCACCTGTTCAATTCAGAATTGAGCAGGTGGCTTAATAGGCTTTTCGTGTCTACTTTCTATTGACCATTTCAGGCATATGCCCTGCCGGCTTTTGCCGTGCACACCGGCTTTACCAAACGGCGAAAATCGCCAGCCTGTCCGTAAACAAAAAAGACAGACTTACGTCTGTCTTTTTAAGTTCCCCCGGTCGGAATGCGGATTTTTAGATAACCCGCTCTCGCAGGTGGGTTAGCTGTCTCTCCTTTACACGGCTCCCAACGTCCATAAAGGGAGGTCTGCCGATGGGGAAAGAACTCCGCAGTCCCGTATCACACTTTGTAGGTTAAATAAAGTGTTCCGCATTCCGACCGGGGGAGCTTATATGTCTGTTATCCTCCGGCAAGCCCTAAGGAATTAATACCCTTCCTTCTCCAGCTGCTCCTCCTCGCTCTCTTCCTCTTCAAAGCTTTCCTCCAGCCTCTCGGAGAAAATCTGGAACATTTCGTCCAGCTCGTCTTCATCATCGAGGGTGACCAGCATTTCTTCGCCGCTTTCATCCTCCTCGACCTTCATTATGATAAGCTCATAGCTGTCCTCCAGCGTCATGTCGGCAGGTATAAAGGCCATATAGGTGCCGCCGTTATATTCCACCGTATCAAGGTGCTCAAGCTCTATCTCGTTCCCGTTTTCATCGGTGAGAACAATTACGTCCTTGCCGAAATCCTCATGCATCTCGCTCATATTTAAGTCCTCCGATTGACTATATTGTTTGATTTAATTATAATAAAAATGCAGTGAAAAATCAATTTGATTTTAGTATACGGAAACATTTTTTGGGGCTTGACAGCGCCCTTTCCGGCTGATATACTGTACTGGCAAAAGAAAGCAGGACTTTACCATCCTCACCTCCATTTTACAAGAAGAGGTTAACATTGTTTCTCACGGGGCGACCCGGCGGGTTTTTTGTTAGGAGGGTATTTTGCCGTCCTTTTTTTGTGTTTGTTTTGTATTTTTTAGGAGGTGTTTGAGCATTAGCATACAAGAGCATCAGATTAATGAAGAAATTACCGACAAGGAAGTAAGATTGATTGATAACGACGGCGCCCAGCTGGGTGTTGTCAGCCTGGAAAAGGCCATGGATCTTTCCTTGGAGCGCGGGCTTGATCTCGTCAAAATCGCACCGAAGGCTGAGCCGCCGGTGTGTCGCATCATGGATTACGGCAAGTTCAGGTTTGAGCAGGTCAAAAAGGAAAAGGAAGCCCGCAAAAACCAGCATATTGTCGAAATCAAGGAAATTCGCCTCTCGGCGAAAATCGACACCCACGATTTTGAAACAAAGCTCAAGGCCGCGCAGAAGTTTCTCGACAGCGGCGACAAGGTCAAGGTTTCGATACGCTTCAGGGGCCGCGAAATGGCTCATACCAACATAGGGCTTGAGGTTATGAAGCGCTTTGGCGAAGCGTGCGCCGAGTTTGGCACCGTTGAGAAGGAGCCTAAGCTTGAGGGCCGCCAAATGCTGATGTTCCTCGCCCCCGAAAAGAAAAAATAACTGTTCCACAAGAGAGGAGAAGTAGTATGCCCAAGATAAAGACACATAGTGGCGCCAAAAAGAGATTTTCCGTCACAAAGACAGGCAAAATTAAAAGAGCCAGGATGAACAGACGCCACCACATCATCAACATTAGAGCTCCCAAGCGCAGAAGGTCCCTCCGCAAGGGCGCATTTGTTGACTCCACCAACGTAGCGCAGATCAAGCGCCTTATCCCCTATAAATAAACCCCGGAAACGAAAGGAATGACACAGAATGGCAAGAGTAAAAGGCGCGTTGTCTACGCGTAAAAGAAGAAAGAAAATTATAAAGCTGGCCAAGGGTTACTGGGGTTCCAGAAAGAGCCATTATAAGTTAGCCAACCAGGCCGTTATGAAGTCCCTCAAGTATGCCTACACCGGCAGAAAGCTGAAGAAAAGAGATTTCAGAAGGCTGTGGATCTCCAGAATTTCCGCCGCCTGCAAGCCCAACGGCATCAACTATTCCAGATTTATCAACGGTCTTACAAAGGCCGGCATCACCCTCAACCGCAAAATGCTGTCCGAGATCGCCATATCCGACCCCAAGGCGTTTACCGCCCTTGTGGAAAAGGCAAAGGCTGCTCTTTAAGACATTTACTCTATAAAAGCGCCGCTTGCCGGCGCTTTCTGAGTTTCAGTACGCTGTGTTTGCCTCTCCCCCGCCTTATGTCCTGACCGGGGACAGGCTTTGCGCAGCGCCCCACTATGGATGGAGATACGCAATATGAGCCCAAAAACAATAGTCAAGATTTTGACAGTCCTCACGGTTTCATGCGGCCTTCTGGCTACCGCCGCCATCGTTACGATGATAGGCAGCGGCGCCGACTGGATGGAGCTTGCTACAGGCTCTTTAGCCGTTATATGCGCCTATATCTGCATTGTGCAGCTGCTTTTTGTCAAGCAGGCATATAGGGGCTATAAAGACCCGGACGAAAAATAAAGCTTGATCATATAAACCGGTGAGGGTAATTCCCTCACCGGTTTGTGTTTTAGATCATATTGCCAAGCCGGCGGTGCGGCTCATCCGCAAATGCGCAGATCCGGCTGCCGGTTGTATCCTGGATTACACTGCCTTATGCTTGGGTTACGGCTTGTTTACCACACCGGTAAAAAGTATCTGATCTCCTCCGTCTTGAGTGTAGCTGCTTAAAATAAATACAAACGGCTTGTCACATACCATTTCAAAGGGCTCAGATGGCCGGGGGTATCCGCCCAGTGTCGCCATCAGGGTCACAGCGGCGGCCGTTGTGCCCTCCTCATCCACCTTGATGGCCGCCTTCTGCACCGCCTGATCCAGCCAAACGGGTATGTCGGCTTCAATCAGGCCGGTAAGCGGCGCACCTTCAAAAAGAGGAACACCCATAGCCATAAGGATATCGGACAGCGGCATAAGCTCGCTTTCAATTTCAAACTTCGGCAGCAGCAGCCTCCCTGTGCAGCCATCCGCTTCCTCATGTATCTGGGCAAAGTAATCAGCCGTCATAGCCTGAAGAAGCCCGTCCCCGTCTCCATTAACAGGCAGCAAAACCGTCATTTGCGCAGCTGAGCCAAAAGGCAGGCAAACGGCCTGCAGACGCTCATCCTCATAATATGTTATCCCGTCTCCCTGCTTAAGCATAAAATCAGCTTTGCTGTCCTCTGCTATTCCGTGGAAAACTCCTTCCTCTGTCTTTTCGGGATCAAACTTCCACTGCCACGTGTCTGAAAAATACATTGCATTCGCAATTACCGCCACGGTATTGGGGTCAAACTCATTTACCATCTCCTTGATTAGCCCCTCGGTATTTTCTGCTGCCCACCTGTTGACCGCCTTTGCCGCGTCAGGGGAGGTGAAATCCACATTGATGGAGGCTCCTTTGTAGTAATCGGCGAAGGTCTGGGCAAAGCTTTGCTGTAAAACCTCCTCACGGCTGACGAATACGGCATTTGCGATTTTCAGCGGGGTGTAATAGTCCTGCTTGCCGGGCAACTTGCCCTCAAAGGCTTGCTCCTTCGTGAGAAAATACATCATCCGGGCGGCTGCGCGGTTGACCTCCTCCGTTGTAAGGCCTGCTGCGCCGATAGCCTCCAGCAGCGCCGGTTTGCTTTGTTCATTGGTGGCGTTAAGCAGCGCCGCAAGGGGCAGCCAAACCGAATAAGGCGAGCAAATCAGGTTCTCCCCTTGCTCCTGTTGAGACAGTGCGGCGCTCAGCCGGAACGCAAAGTCGTTGGCGCCCAGTGCCGCCTGCTCCGCTTGAGGGTCATCCACTTCGTAATCGGGCTTTACAAGTGGGTTTTCTGTTACTGGCACAACGCTCATAACCCCGCTGCCAATGCCACCGCATCCGACCAGCAGCGCAACAGCTGCCAGCATGCACAATATACTAATCTGCCTTTTCATAGATGTACCTCCTTTACATATCCGCTATGTCCACAATGCGTACAATAGGCCTCTGTTTTTATTTTACCACACTTTACGCCATAAAAAGGCAAAAGTCCCGAAAGCGCCATCCGTCCGCGCTTTCGGGATTTTGAAATTACGGCTTGTTTACCACACCGGTAAAAAGTATCTGATCTCCTCCGTCATAGGTGCTTCCGCACAATATAAACACAAACGGCTTGTCACAAACCATTTCAAAGGGCTCTGTTTGTATAGGCATGGAGGTGGGATTCATCATAACCACCGTCACAGCGGCGGCCGTTGTGCCCTCCTCATCAACCTTGATGGCCGCCTTCTGCACCGCCTGTGAGGCGTAAACCCCTATATCCTCCTCCAGCAAACCGCCGCTCAAAGGCGCCGCCTCCTTATCGAAAAGGGGCACTCCCATGCCTACCAACGCCTCCTTCAGAGAGATTACATCGCTCTCGATAGAGAACTTAGGCAGCTTCAGCATCCCGCTTGAGTTGGTCATCCCCTGCCGGATGGAATCAAAATCCACAGATGTCAGCGACTGCAGCAGGCCGTCCGCGTCCCCATCCTTCGGCAGCAGAATAAACATACTTGCATTGGAGGCAAAGCGGAGACTGACGGCTTGCAAACTGTCATCGGCATAATAGCGCATACCATCCCCCTGCTTGACCATAAAATCGGCCTTGCTTTCACCCGAAGGGCTGTTAAATGCCCCTTCTTCCGTTTTGTCGGGGTTAAACTTATCGGCCCACGTGTCGGAAAAATAAATAGCGTTGGCGATAGCCGCTATGGTATCGGGGTCAAACTCCTGAATAATATCCTTTATAAGGCCGCCGGTATTCTCACTTGCCCAGTCATTTACCGCTTTGACGGCATCGGGAGATTGAAAATCCACGTTGGCTGAGGTGCCGAGATAATAATCGGCAAAGGCCTGCGCAAAGGACTTTTTAAGGGTTACCGTATTATCGACAAATATGGCGTTTGCAATTTTCAGCGGAGTGTAGCGGTACTCCTTGTTTGGCTTACTCTCATCGTAAACCACCTGCTCCCTTGTAAGCTCATACAGCATGCGGGAGGCCGCTTTGTTTACCTCCTCCGCCGTAAGCCCTGCGGCGCCAAGCGCCTCCAGCAAGGCAGGCCTGCTTTGCTCGTTGGTGGCGTTAAGCAGCGCCGCAAGGGGCAGCCAAACCGAATAGGGTGAGCAAAGGAAATTATCGCTCTCCCGCGCCTCTGAGAGCGCGGCGCTCAAACGCAATGCAAAGCCGTTGGCGCCTTGGGCGGCCTTGACCGATGCCTGGTCGGTCTCCCCGTACTTAGGCTCTATCAGGGCGTTTTTGGTCACAGGCACGATGCTTATTATGCCGCTGCTCGTCCCGGCGCAGCCTGCCAGCGTTGCAGCCGCCACAAATAAGCACATCATTTTCAAAACCCTTTTCATAAAGATCACCTCTTGAATATTAAGACGCACAATCCCCCTAAAAGTTCCTTGGTTATTTTACCCGGCTTGTTGCATTTTATCAAAATTACGCTATAATAATAATATATATATGGTTTTTTTATAGTAAGGGGGATCTTTATGTATAAGCCTAAGCTGGAAAAGGATATTCGCTGCCCCATTGAGTACGGCATTGACATGTTCGGGGGCAAATGGAAGGCACGGATGATCTGCGTTATTTCCACCATGCAGCCGGTGCGCTACAATACCCTGCGAAAGGAGCTGTGCGACATTACCGACGCGGTGCTGTCAAACGGCCTTAAGGAGCTTCAGCGCGACGGCCTTGTTGACCGTGTGCAGTATAATGAGATCCCCCCCAAGGTGGAATATTCGCTGACAGAGCGTGGCAAAAGCGTGCTGCCTATATTGCGCGCAATTTGTGCATGGTCGGACAACTACACTGTGCCCGAAACGGAGCTTACCCCTCATGTGTGCCAGCGGTGTAATTACCGCGGCAGAACGTAGCGTTCAGCAGACCACAAGCCCGGCGTGCATTGCACGCCGGGCTTTTTTGTTTATGGCAAAACACGCATATTTAATTGGCGTAAGTGGCTAATTTTAAGCTGTGATTTTTCTGATATTTATATATTCTGCATAGTTTCAGGGTGCGCATCGCGCCCAAAAGCAGTATAATGCTTTTATAGAAAGGGGGATGCCCGATAGAAACGCCGGAAGTAAACGCCGCAGGTTTATGAAAGGAGCTTTAAAATGAAAAAGGTTTTAGCTATTATGGTAGCCGCTATGATGCTGGTTTCCGGCACAGTCTTTGCCGCCGATTTTGATAAGGTCACCGTCTCACAAAGCCAGAAGCTTGAAGAGATTGCGCGCTTTCTCTATGCCCTGGAGTACGATGCCACGGCCTTTGATATGGAGCCTTCTGACTTTGATTCCCTTTACATCGGTGCCCCTATCCCCGCGTATGAGGTTCTTGAGGATGGGCTTGAGCCCGTTGAGGTTGAAAACTATCCGATTTTCACACATGATGACCGGCTTGTTCTGACGGCAAGGGTTTTGGTTAAAGAAAACGGATTTGTCCACATCACCGCCGGAACCGATTTGGTGGCCGAGCTTACCCCCTACTATGAGGACAACGCACAAATCGCCCTTGTTTTCGACAACACCAGCGGGTATGTTTTAAGCGAAGGCGCATTGGAAACGGTCTACAGCGGCACGCAAGTGTCTGCAAGCGGCAGGGTATCTGCGGAAAGCATTAACATCTCCGCCCTCAACTTGGAGGAGACCGCTATGGAAAAGCAAGTGCAGCTTGTTGCTCTTGAGCAGTCAGAATCTGCAAGCTACAGCCAAAGCTCTGCTAGTTCCGCATCCACAATACCGGTACAGTACTCGCTCGACACTCCACAATATCAGCAGCAGAAAAGCAGGAGTTGCTGGGCTGCTTGTGTGCGCACAATAGGAGAATATTATTCAGGCTTAGTAAAAACAGAATCCCAAGTTTATAGCTATTTTAACCTTCCTTATATAGACAGTCAGGGAGCCAATACATATACAGCAAGAGAAGCATTGTGGGGATTATATCCCAACATTATCGGATTTGGTGGAACCATAGATGATTTTAATGACAGTATGCCGTTTTACGACTATTGCGGCTTGATATATGCTGGATATGTGATGTATGGGGCTACATTTCGAGATGGCGTTTACGACAGCGATGATCCTAATGAAGTAATTGTTGGACACGCTATAGTTCTTAGGGGATACTATAATTATCAGAGCACAGATAATGTTGGCATAATAAATTTTATGGATCCTGCAACAGGAAATAATGCCGCAACCAACGTTGAATTCGATGAAGAATATTTTTACCTTAATGCTTACGATGAGGAATATTACATTGTATGTGTTATGTTTTAACAAAATATGGCAAGATACTTTGTTAAAACATTTATAAAGCGCACCCTTTACGGGCTGGCTGCCGTCATTGTCTTGGCATTGATTATTGCCGGGTCTGATATACTTGGCTTTAGGTTGAAATTACCCGCTGAGGAAAACTGTGCATTTACCGTCTTCTACTATGGAGGTGAGTCGGCCTATCCAACCAGCTACTCGATGAAAATTACCGACCAGAACGATATTGATAGTCTTTATGCCTTTGCAAAGTCGCTAACTAAAACTTCTTTTGAAATACCTCATGGTGGGCTAGCTGTAACCTATTCAGTTTTAATCAACACTGATAATGGAGGGTCGTTTACAATTTCATTGAGCCTTGACAATGAACCGGGAATGACGGAAAAACTTCAAGTATGTGTCACGGAACCGCAGGGGCGACGGCTTCTTCCTGTGTATTGGTATTATCAGGCCACCGATGAAAACCTGTACAATGCGGCGCGGGCGATCATTGTCCGCTACCATGAAGAAATGCTTGCCGCAGGGCCGATACCTAAGGAATAGCCTGAAACCACAATCAAACGGTACACTTATATGACAAAACACCTTAGCAAAACCAACAAAAAGCTTATACTCTACGGCTTGGCAGCCATTGCCCTTGTCCTTCTTATCTTTTTCGGGCGGCAGTACTATTACAGGGACAAGCTGTGGCTGCCAAGCCCTGAAAGCTGTGCCGTCAGGATAGGAGGCTATTATACCCCTAGTGGGAAACAATTTTATGAGCTTGCCATAACCGACCAAGAGGATATTGATGTGCTCCACGCCTTCTGCAAGTCCCTGCGGAAAACATCAGAATCCATATCTTATGCCGCTATCCCGCTGGGCGTCAATAACAACAGGTACGGATTTTCTATATACGACAGCAGAGGCGATCCGGATGATAAAAAAACTGTGCGCTTTTCAATGGCATTTGAAGATGAGGCAAATCCTGAGGGATCGGAAAAGCTGCAGATGATGGTGAGCCGCCCAAATAAGCCGCGTGATGACAGTATGTCCTTTCCGCTCTACCAGGCCACCGATGAAAACCTGTACAATGCGGCGCGGGCGATCATTGTCCGCTACCATGAAGAAATGCTTGCCGCAGGGCCGATACCGAAGGAATAAATAATACGAAAACAGGGCGGCAGTTGCCGCCCTGTTTTATTTTTCCTGCCTGCCATCCGGCTACCGTCAAAATCCGCGTTAAAAATCCGCCCATCCGGTCTCCATCCAAGTCGGTGTTAAAAGCCCCGCCATCCAACTCCGTTTTAAAGGTATCTGCTATCCAATCGCCGTCTAAATCCCCATTAAACTTATTCTGATTCGGCACCCTTTTTCGCGCCTCTACGCCGCTTAAATATAATATATACAGCGAAGCTTCCCATCAGCCCCAAGGCCAACACCCTTAGTATAACGGGCAGCATAAACGTCATAGGGTCAACAATGCGCCCAATATCATCAGTGTAATCCTTACTGCCGTCCTTATAAAGCCTTCTCGCCGCCTCTTCTCCCGGCCATGCTTGCATGGAAAAAAGAACGATCACAACCATGATAATAATATTTTGTGATTTTCTTCATAAGGCTCCCCTCCCATTGACGCGGCTGCGCAATAAAAGATATTGGCGCAGGCCTATTGCAAAAGCTTCTCCCTGCATGAATATCTCAAATGCTTTTGGCATACTCCGCCAGCCCATAGGCAACCAGCGGCGCGCCTTTTTTCACGGCAAGCCCGCCGGTGTAGTAAAACACAGTACCGTCCCCCTGCGCTTTATATTCTTCAAGGACGTTGCCGTAGAAATCCTCCAGCCGGCCCAAAGGATTCCCCTTTTTGATTTCCTGCCCCTCGCTTACCTCCGGGTACCATAACCCCTGCTGCCCCGCAGCCAGGTAGACCGTCTTGCTGAATACGGTTTTAGGGCACACCCTTTCTCCTTCACAGCCGGGATATACACCTAAATGGCTAAAAAGCTGGCTTAAGTCACGGCAGTAATTGTCCACCCATTCCTTTTCGCAAAGGCCGGAATGCCCCCTTTCCAACAGCAGCCCCGGTATACCCATATGGGCGGCATAGCTGTAATGCCCTGTTTTGGCTTCAGACGCGATCAGATAGGGGATGCTTGTGGCTTTAGCAGCCTCAAGTGAAATATCACGCACCGCATCCCCCGCGGCGTTTGGGAAAAACAGGCATGGAGCCAGCGGCTCCATCGCGCTGCCGCTGTGGAGGTCAATGACAAAATCCGTTTGAGGAAACACCTCTTTTACGAAAAAATCGGCAATGCACTCCCCCGGTGTACCGTTTGGCCTGCCGGGATAACCGTTGTTTAAGTTAAAGCCATCCTCGGCTACATATAGCGATTTGTTCCAAAATCCGCTTGCGTTTACGCAGTGGGCAATCAAAATGCGCCCGCTGACCCTTTCCGGGTCAAGCTGCGCCGCCATGCGGACGGCCGCCGCAACCCCCGGATACTCGTCCCCGTGGACAGCCGCCGTTACCAAAACTGTCTTTCCCTCGACACTGCCGTTTATGGCGGTAAATGGGATTTCACACCCCTCCGCAGGCGTCAGCATTACTTGCCTTTTCTCTCCGGGAGATATGTTGTGGCTGCCAATATTCCATACGTTCATTTGCCTCTCCTTTTCAAAGTATACTTTTTTAGTATTATTTTACCATCCGGGCTGCTTTTCCGTCAAGAACGCGGGCATAACAAAACGCCTCTTTCAAGCTGAAAGAGGCGTTTAGCTTTAGCTATATGACGCTGGCAGATAACTAATCAGTCGTTTTGTGCCGGCTTGGCAATGCGGCCATGCTTGGCCTTAGTGGTCTTTTCGGCGGCACAGGCACCGCAAAATAAGCGACCCGACTAGAAATATTTTCATACTGTAAAATACCCTATTATTAATATAATATCACTTTTGCCACGGCAGGGCAATGCTTTTTGATTTCTTCGTTAAGTATGTACAAATATGAGTTTTGATTTCATCAATTGCGCAAATGGAATTTTTTTCACTTTGTAGTAGTATATAAGTATAAAGAAAGCTTTCTTTGATAAGTGTGCAGGACTTAAAAAGTAAAAATAAAGGAGAAGAAGTATGAAGAACTTATTTAAGATCCTCCCTATTACGCTTGCCGTTTGCCTGTTATTGCCCTACTCGGCATCAACCTTAGATACATGAGCAAAAGCAGTTTTTTAAAGCTCATATGTCTGCTTTTGACGGCGCTTATGTTTTCTTCCTGCGCGCAAAACACAACATACACCGATAAATCATCCTGGGTTTTCCCCAGCTACAGCGAAGAAATATCTCCCCTTGACAGGTTAAATGCCCAAATCAGCTGGGATGGGGGGTTTGGGAAGCCGCCCGTGTCTTCCTCCTTGTATTCCACTTATTATATGAATGAGGCCTGCAAAATCATATTCCCCAACTACGCCAGAGAATATATGCAAGAAAATATATATTTTGGTGAAAATCCAATGCCCGGTGACATTATGTCATATGAGGACTGCTTTTATTTTACAGGTCTGTTTAAGGCATATTTGCAGAACTCCAAGGCTTTTGTTGCCGCCCTAAAAAATAACAGAGATTTGGCGGCTGCCCTTGACAAAGACAACCCCGCGGATCCCCTTCTGATATATTATTCGGCGTCAGTTTATGAGGCAGCCGGCCTGTCCTATGACAAGCAAGGACTGTCTACCGCTCTGTCCACAGCAAAAGACAGCTGGGAGAAGTCTTTGCAACACACGGGCAATTTCGTCGATTTTTACGGCAGGCTATATATTCTTATGCTGCTCGAGGAGGAGCTTGGCTTTAATATAGAACTCAATAATGATTTTTTATCCGCCCATTGGGACGCTTACGAAGAGACAATCTATGCTGATATGGAAAAAGGCAAACTGGATCTTGTTACTTTGTTTAGTTATGCCTACATCGCAGAGCGTATGGGTTGGTTTCCGGCAGACGGCAAAGAGCGCGTCTCAGCATATTTGGAGCGTTTGCGGCATCCTCAGGTTCCCGGTATCATACAGCTCTCCACGATTATGTGGGGCGGCGACCCCCAAGCCATATATCTCTGCGCGAGAATATGCGGCATACTTGATATAGACTTTGATTTTTCCAAAACTCTGGATATTTTTATTGCTCATGAATGCAGCGACGGCACTTTCGCGGATATGAGTTTGGGCGGTAATCCCCATACTAGCTTGTTTGGCCTTTTGGCGCTTAAATACATGGACGACCCTGACTGGAAAGAGAAAATTACCACTTATATTGATGGCCAAACCGAGTACCGTGAAATAGAGGGCAAACTGAGGTTTAATCCCTATCCAAGTGCTTTCCCCGCCCATTTTGCGATATTGCGCGCGGAAAGCGGTTTGCCCGATATCGAAGGCCAGAGGGAGAGCGCCTGGAGATATTTTTTATCATCAATGGACAAGTGCCCAAATAGTGCGCTTTTGCTTTTGATGGCGCTGCAACACGCGGATGAAAACAGACCCCTTCCGGCTGGGTTTGCCGAAAGTATATTGGAAAAAATCGGTGATCTGGAAAATACCAAAAGCGCAGAGGCAACAGCCTTTAGACAGGCGAATCCCGGGTATCGGCCGCTTTTCGCTGCCATAAGACTTTGGCTGGGAGAGGTTCCCTCCGGAGAAACTGTTTACGAGCTAGCCCAACAGTATATTAGCAATAGCGATGTCCCCCTGCTTGGAGCGGCAAACGCGGTGTATGCCTGCATGGCTCACGAGGGGAGCCGCGCCAAGCTTATTGAGGATACTAAGCTCCTGGACAAAATATCCGGGCTCTTGCCCCGCGCCACAAACGCCTTTGGCCTTTGGGGAGACATTGCGGAATACGAAATTGACAGAGTTACCAGGGATATGGAAACTCTTTGGGCGGGCGCGTATTTAAGCAGCCTTCCGGAGCTTCGGTAGCATACGCATGGCATCCTGCAGCCCGTTCTATGATGCTGCCATTCGTCTTCAGCAATTCCAAGGCTTGAAGGAAGGAGGGAATATGCGCAAAAGGATTAAGGTTCTCTTCCTGATATTCTTTGTCATTACATTTGCACTGCTGCAGATTATGTATATTTACGCTGTCTGCAATGACCACAAAATGCTGCTGGAAACGTTTGGCGAGGGTGGATCAGACTACGATACCTGTATGCGCAAGCTGAAAGCAAAGAAGCTTCTTGCCCACACTGCAAGAGCCATCGACTTTTGTATCAAGCTTTGCGCAGCTTTGGGAGTTGGCCTTGTTTTCTTCAAATTGCTTTCATGGGTCGAGCTTTTAGGTGCTTCTTTTGCGGTGGCAGCAGCGGTTTCAATCATAGAAATTGTATTCGAAATAGCTTTTAGCAGAACGAATTATCCGATGCTGTTTAAATCGGAATTAGTAAAATTGGTATGGACCGGGGGCCTCAGGCTCTGCTTTATGATATATTGGCGAAGCTTTATCCTATATAGCGTTGCCTCTTTTCTCAACAAATGCAGAAAGCGGTTTAAGCGCAAAGAAAATAGCAGGGCTTAACTTTTTGCGCTGCGCCGTGCGCATCATTATTCAGGGCTTTTTCCTTTTATAAGGCTACCCCCCCCCCCTTGCCAATACGCAAATCGACACCTGCTTGCTTTCCTCGCAAAAAGCGCCCCTTTCAAATTGAAAGGGGCGCTTTGGTTTAACTGTATGGCGCTGTCAGATAACTAATCAGTCATTCTGTGCCAGCTTGGCAAGGCGGTCATACTTGGCCTTGGCGGTCTTTTCGGCCAGTGTGAACAGCTCTGTAGCCCTGTCGGGGAAGGTTCTTGTCAGTGAAGTGTAGCGCACCTCGTTCTGCAGGAAGTCCTTATAGGAGCCTGTGGGAGCCTTGCTGTCAAGGGTGAAGCCGTTCTTGCCTTCTGCCGCAACTCTGGGATCATAGCGGAAGAGGTGCCAGTAGCCGGCATCAACAGCGTTCTTGATCTCGGCCTGGGAGTTAGCCATGCCGCCCTTTACGCCGTGCATCTCGCAGGGGGCGTAGCCGATGACGATGGAGGGGCCGTTGTAGCTCTCCGCCTCGGCAATGGCGCGGACGGTCTGCTGCTGGTTGGCGCCCATGCCCACCTGTGCGACGTAGACGTAGCCGTAGGACATTGCGATTGCGGCAAGATCCTTCTTGGCAACGGCCTTGCCGGCTGCGGCGAACTGCGCCACCTGGCCGATCTGGGTCGACTTGGAGGCCTGGCCGCCGGTGTTGGAATAAACCTCAGTATCAAAGACGAAGACGTTGATGTCCTCCCCGGAAGCCAGAACATGATCCAGTCCGCCGAAGCCGATGTCATATGCCCAGCCGTCGCCGCCGAAGATCCAAACCGTCTTCTTCTGCAGGAAGTCCTTATCCTTAAGGATTTCGCGGCCCAGGGTGCATGCCTCGCAGGGGCACTTGCTGCCGTTGTCCTTATAGGCCTGCTCCCACTGGGTGCCGGTCAGATCGGGGAAGCAGGAGGCTTCCAGCTCGGCGATCAGCTTGGCGGCAGCTGCCTGGGACTTTTTGCCGTCGTTCATAGCTTCCAGCCACTCTGCGCCCGCGGCCTTAAGGTCGGCGTCGCAATACTCAACAGCGATGAGCTTCTTGACCTTGTCGGACAGACGGGCTCTCATCTGCTTGATGGCGGTAGCCATGCCGAGGCCGTATTCGGCGTTATCCTCAAAGAGGGAGTTAGCCCATGCGGGACCCCTGCCCTGCTTGTTGACAGTATAGGGCATGGAAGGTGCCGAAGCGCCCCAAATGGAGGAGCAGCCTGTGGCGTTGGCGACATACATACGGTCGCCGAACAGTTGGGTAATCAGGCGGGCATAGGCAGTTTCAACGCAGCCTGCGCAAGCGCCCGAATACTCAAGCAGCGGGGTCTTGAACTGGCTGCCCTTGACGGTCTCAACAGCGAAGGGAAGCTCCTTCTCGCTGACGTTTTCAAGGGTGTAGTCATAAACCGCCTGCTGTGCAAGCTCAGTCTCCTGGGGAACCATGACGAGAGCCTTGTTCTTAGAGGGGCAGACATTGGCGCAGAGGTTGCAGCCCATGCAGTCCAGCGGGGATATGGATACGGTGAACTGATACTCTTCGCAGCCCTTGCCCATCATCTTGACCGTCTTGAGGCCGGCGGGGGCGTTTGCCACCTCGTCAGCTGTCATGGCGTAGGGACGGATGGTTGCATGGGGGCAGACAAAGGAGCACTGGTTGCACTGGATGCAGTTCTCAGGAATCCACTGGGGAATCTCAACGGCGACGCCGCGCTTTTCATAAGCCGAGCTGCCGGAGGGGAAGGTGCCGTCGGGGTTCTTGGAGAAGACCGAAACAGGCAGCTCATCACCCTTCTGGGCGGAGACGGGAATAAGGATTTCCTTGACGAACTCAACCAGCTCGGGGCGATTGCCCTTGACTGCGGGAGCCTTGGTGTCATCCTTAAGGGCCGCCCATGCGGCGGGAACGTCGATCTTGACCAGCGCGTTGACGCCGGCGTCGATGGCGTTGTAGTTCATCTGGACGACATCGTCGCCCTTCTTGCCGTAGGACTTCTTGGCGGCGTCCTTCATATAGCCGACAGCTTCCTCTGTGGGCATGATGTTGGCGAGCTTAAAGAAGGCCGACTGGAGAATGGTGTTGGTGTGCTTGCCCATGCCAAGCTCTCTTGCGAGCTCGATAGCGTTGACGGTGTAGAACTGGATGTTGTTGTTGGCGATATATGCCTTCATCTTGTTGGGCAGATATTTATCCAGCTCCTCAGGTGTCCACTGGCAGTTGAGCAGGAAGGTGCCGCCCTTCTTGACGTCCTGCACTATGTCATACTTTGTGACATAGGAGGGGTTGTGGCAGGCAACAAAGTCAGCCTTGCTGACAAAATAGGTGGAACGAATGGCCTTGTCGCCGAAGCGCAGGTGGGAAACGGTGATGCCGCCTGTCTTCTTGGAGTCATATGCGAAGTAGGCCTGAACATTTTTGTTTGTATGGTCGCCGATGATCTTGATGGAGTTCTTGTTGGCGCCGACAGTGCCGTCGCCGCCCAGACCCCAGAACTTGCAGGCGATAGTGCCCTGGGCAGAGGTGTCGGGTGCGTTGGGATCAAGGGGGAGGGACAGGTTAGTCACATCATCCTCAATACCGACAGTAAATGTCATCTTGGGCTTGTCCGCCTGCAGGTTGGCATAGGTTGCAAACACGTTGGAGGGGGGCACATCCTTGCTGCCGAGGCCGTAGCGGCCGCCGGTGACAAGATCCATCCTGACGTTCTCTCTTGCAAACGCTGTGACAACGTCCAGATACAGAGGCTCACCCTGTGCGCCGGGCTCCTTGGTTCTGTCTAAAACGGCAATGCGCTTGACAGTCTTGGGCAGAGCGGCGACAAACTTCTGGGAAACAAAGGGTCTGTACAGGCGAACCTTAAGCAGGCCGACCTTTTCGCCCTGTGCCAGCTTGTAATCGACCACCTCTTCGATGGTGTCAACCACAGAGCCCATGGCGACGATAACGTCGGTTGCGTCGGGCGCGCCGTAGTAGTTGAACAGCTGATAGTCAGTGCCGATCTTGGCATTGACCTTTGCCATGTTCTCCTCCACGATGGCGGGGAGGGTATCATAGTAGATGTTGGAAGCCTCTCTCGCCTGGAAGAAAATGTCGGGGTTCTGGGCAGAGCCCCTCTGGACAGGATGCTCAGGGTTCAAAGCATGCTCACGGAAGGCCTGAACGGCGTCCATATCGACCATTTCCTTAAGGTCGGCATAGTCCCATGCTTCGATTTTCTGCAGCTCGTGTGAGGTGCGGAAGCCGTCAAAGAAATGCAGGAAGGGAACCCTGCCCTTGATGGCGGAAAGGTGGGCGACAGCGCCCAGATCCATAGCTTCCTGGGGGTTTGTGGATGCCAGCATGGCAAATCCGGTCTGGCGGCATGCCATAACGTCCTGATGGTCGCCGAAAATGGACAGGGCGTGGGAGGCGAGGGCGCGTGCCGAGCAGTGAATAACGCATGGCAGCAGCTCACCGGCCATTTTGTACATGTTGGGGATCATAAGCAGCAGACCCTGTGAGGCGGTGAAGGTGGTTGTCAGCGCGCCTGCGGCGAGGGAGCCGTGGACGGCGCCTGCCGCGCCGCCTTCGGACTGCATTTCGACAACCTTGACCTCCTGGCCGAAGATGTTCTTCTGGCCGTTGGCGGCCCAGGAGTCGGTCAGGTCAGCCATGACCGAGGAGGGCGTGATAGGATAGATGGCGGCAACGTCGGTAAACGCATATGAGGCGTGCGCGGCGGCGGTATTGCCATCCATTGTTTTCATTGTTCTTGCCATTAGTGGATGAATCCTCCTTAAATATATTCTACAAAGCAACTATTTAACCTTATATATTTTATCAGAAGAAATTGGCAATGTAAACCCTAAAAGGGGCGTAAAAGGAGGGCAAAAGCAAATAAACTGTTATATTTGCGTCGGTTTTTCGGGTTTTGCAGCTTATAGGTAAGGGAATGTAAATATAGGGTAAAAAAGAGGGGGATTGCCCAATAAAATACTGCCCCCGCCGAAGCTTTCGGCGGGGGCGGAAGGATAACTATTGCGCGTTATGATTGGGGGATTTTGCTTTTCACTTTCTCAAGTGTGGTCACTGCTCCTCGCTCATCCATAATGACCTTGTAGCAGGCTATGCTCCCCCCATTCGGCGGGCAAAAGGCATACAGCCATTTTTCATTGCAGGTCACCGCGGTTACCGCGCCTGCCTGCGCAAGCTGTGTCACTTTCCCTGTGGCCGTATCATATCCATACAGGCTGCTCTCCTGCCCGAGGATAACTGTGCGGTCGCCGCAGATTGCAAGAACTTTGTAAGCCGAGGCGACTTCTCCCGGCAGGTCAACCGCCGTTCCGTTGTCCATGAAAACGCGGCCGAAGTCCTTTCCTCCAACCTTGTATAGCGCCACAAAGGCACGTTCTGTGGCGTTATATAGGGAATCAACACTGAATACTGCCCCTTTGGGCAGTACAGGCTGTCCGCCTATATGCAGCTCACCTGCCCCGCCAGGCTCTTGAGTCACTTCAATTTTTTGTGCGCCGATATAAGCAGTGATGCCAAGCGGCGTTTCAGGCAGCATAGAAAGCTTTGCGGTGACTAAGTCAAGCTCCGTGTAGACCTGCTCACTGTCCAAAAAACAGGACAACCGCAAAACTCCTTCTTCTGCAAAACCATCTATTTCCGCTTTTTCCAAAGCCGGATTATGTTCGGCAAAGTCAAAAATTACTCTTGTCTCACCGCTTGTCAGCTCCAGCGCGTACAGCCTGTCCTCAAATGTGTAGAAAAGCTGCCCACACTCAACGGCAAAGTAATAATCGCACCTCTTTCCTGACAACAGGAGCGCGTTGCCCCTACCGGGAGTATAGGCGTAAATGCCTTTGCCTTTTGATGGGTGATAGTAGTATGTATCGCCAATTAAGACGTTGCCTAATCTTGTATTTGTGCCACGCTCGCCCATGCTGACCCCCGCCTCTGCAAAATATTTGTAGAAACCGCGGGTTTTGTAGCTCTCCCACAGATTAAGCCCCGCGACAATCAAGGCAACACATAAAGCCGGCAGTGCAGCCTTAATCAGAAGACTTCTGTTTCTTTGTTTTATTTGCTTTCCCTGCACCGGCATGTCCTCCGCTTTTAATCGTCCCTTAAACTAAGTACAACTGCTATATTGCTTTACAAAGAGGATGGGCTTCTGCCCATCCTCTTCTGCAGCTAAAAATTACCCTTCGTCATCCTGCGAAAAAGCGTATGTACAGAGAACGAAAGTATGGCAAAAAATTCATAATAAAGGCTACAATCAGAGGACTACGATAATTGATATCCTTGCGGAAATCGTATATAGCTGCATTAAGCGACAAGCTGGCGCACACCAGAAAAACGTAGGACAATATTAGCATTGGCAGATCGGGGTTAGCGTAAAAGTTTTCCGCATCGCGTGCATCAAACCATACAAGGCTCCAGCAGACAATCATCGCCACGCCAAGCAGACCTGTTGCAATTCTAAAAAGCTGCCTTTTCTGCATTTTATCATCCCTTAACTATTATCAAAATGACGGCATCTGCATTGTCTGTGTCTTATCGTATTTTATTGGCATACCATTGCTATAAGACTGACGGTCACTCCACATTTGGATTCTTGTAGTCAATACTCCAGTCGTACCATTAAGTGCATAAGATATAACAAAATATTGATCTTTAACAGGGGCTGGGAAAGGGTCCCATATTGTCATAACACTCACTCCGGTTATAGCATAAACAATAAGCTTTGCTCCCGCTGCACCTGCTACAGTCGTAAAATTAAGCGCCCCCGCAACAGTTAATACGGTAAGTGCTATATTTCTTGCCGTGACATCTGCGGCTGTTACTGTATAATATGTCGTGCTTACATTGTTAGAAGGCCTACCATATCCGGTTTTCACAAATAAGCTGTCATAATATCCGTATATGTCTGCTTCGAACTGAATTTTCCATTGAGAAAGAAGTCCGCCTACAGCAAAAGTATGTTCGTATGTACCTGCTGTTTTGGGAATGGTAATGAAGGAGTCCCCATACCCTCTTGTTTGGGCTGTACGATAGCAAAGTGAAATAGAGATAGGCATACTCTGCGTTACCGTATACCGGATTTTGTATCCATTGCCTGACGCGGTTACGCTGTTCACGGTCACATACTGCCCTATTGTTCCACCAGTAGCCATAACGTTATTTTGGCCGTCATACGCTACTCCGTCAATAATAAAAATGCCATCACCTTCCAGCCTATTCATAACTTCTTGCTTATAAATAGCTTGCTGCTGAATAGATAGCGTTTCGACTTCTACAGACGCTAGTTCTTCATTTGCCATATATGAAATTTCATTTTTATATGATGCTTCCGAAATAAATTCTGCTGCCAATACCGTTACACCTGTAGACATCATCAATGTTGCTACTAGCAATATACTCAAAAAATTTTTCATCATCTTTATTCTCCTTTTTTTATTTTACATTAGTATCTAAAATAAATCTACTCTTCTGGCAATCAGATGTGCGTTTTACTTGATGTTTCTTTTCATTCCCAGCATTATTGTCCTTTACGTAATCACCTCTTTCCACAAAATAAGCTTATCCATACTATCTTCCACACAATCATAGGCCCCACACCCCTCGTTTTTACTTGAGGACAAATATCCCTCTATTACATAAAACGAATGAGAACGCAAAATGTATCAAGAAAATCACCAATTGTTTTAATTTATCCGTTTTGCCTAATTTTCCTCTCCATTATTTGTATGCTTTGCCGTCAAACAAACACCCCATTGCCATAGCTTGCCTTTATGTTGTATGATGTCTGTAGCAGAATAGGCCACTGGCATTTGCGCGAACGAGAGTGAGCCGGGCGCGATGTGCAAGACCCCAAGAGCGCATAGCGCGATTGGCTGGTCGCGCCATACAAGTGAGCCCGATAGGGCGAATCGCTGTGCGCCCGTTCGCGCAGGGGTGATTTACTCACCCCGAGCTATTAAAATAAAGGAGTTCCCAAAAAAGCACGTCTTTTTTGGGAGGTGAGGGGCTAACTCATGGTAGTCAAGGTCAACACAGCCGGAATATCGGGGATGCAGGGGTGCGCCGTCACATGTGAGTGCGACCTGTCTCTTGGCCTTGCCCGTTTTGACGTTGTGGGGCTGCCGGACGCCTCCGTCAAGGAGGCGCAGGACAGGGTTCGCGCCGCCATAAAAAACGCCGGATTTGAATATCCCCTTCGGCGCATCACCATAAACCTCGCCCCCGCCGACATGAAAAAGGAAGGCCCCAATTACGACCTTCCCATTCTGGTTGGCATCCTCTCCTGCTCCGGTCAGCTCCCGCTGCCCAAGGAGGGAAGCTGCTTTATTGGGGAGCTTTCTCTGACAGGGGAGGTTAGACCTGTGTCGGGGATGCTGCCTATGGCGCTGGCCGCCAAGGAGTCCGGCTTTGACAGCCTTTTTGTCCCCGTGGAAAATGCCAGCGAAGCCACCCTGGCAGGAGGCATAACGGTCTATCCGGTCAAGGATATTTCGGCGCTTGCCGCCCACCTGAAGGGGGAAGAGCTTCTTATTCCCCAGGATGAATATGTATTCAAAAGCGTCCGGGGCGACCATATGGACTTTGCCGATATTATGGGGCAGGAAAGCGTCAAGCGCGCCGCCGAGGTGGCAGCTGCCGGGGCCCACAACATCCTGCTCATCGGCCCTCCCGGCTCGGGCAAAAGCATGGTGGCACGGCGTTTGCCCTCCATCCTGCCCGACATGACCCAGCGGGAAGCGCTGGAGACCACCAAGGTGTATTCGGTTGCCGGGCTTTTAAGCGCCGGCAATCCCATGATAAACTACCGCCCCTTCCGCTCCCCCCACCACACGGTGTCCTCCGCCGCTATGGCAGGCGGCGGGCGTGTTCCCAGACCGGGGGAAATCTCCCTCGCACACAACGGCGTGCTGTTTTTGGACGAGCTTCCGGAGTTTTCCCGCGATTCGCTGGAAGCGCTAAGGCAGCCCCTAGAGGACGGCGTGATAACCATTTCCCGGGTGTCGGGCAACCAGACCTTCCCCTCCAACATCATGCTTGTCTGCGCCATGAATCCCTGCAAGTGCGGCTATTACGGCCACCCTTCCGGCAAATGCACCTGCACTGACCAGGCCGTGCGCCAGTATCGGGCGCGTATATCGGGTCCCCTGCTTGACCGCATTGATATACATATCAATGTCCCCTCGGTGGATTATCAAAGCCTCGCCAAGCGCACCCCCGCTGAAAGCTCAGAAAGTATTCTGGCGCGGGTCAACCGTGCGCGGTATATACAGATAACGCGGTATGCAAATGACGGAATAACCTCCAACGCCCAGCTCACCCCCGCTATGATGGCGCGGTTCTGCACCCCTGACGAAGCGGGGGCGGCGCTGCTGCGCACCGCCTTTGACGCGTTGGGGATGACAGGGCGCTCTTACGACAAGGTGCTTAAGGTGGCTCGCACCATCGCCGATTTGGACGGGGCGGAAAATATCGGCGCCCCTCACATCGCCGAGGCGATACAATTCCGGTCGCTGGACAGGGAGTAAGTTTTTAAAAAGGGGGATATGATATGACAGGTATATGGTATGTGATCACTGAAACGAGGCTCGGCAAATACCTCCTCGTTGGATTGACATTATCCTTCGCCCTTCTGCCGGTGCTTCTTAAAAAAAACAAGACCGGCAATTTGAACATCCAAGATTGCAAGCGGGGTTACGGAATCTGCGTGCTTATCCATTTTTTAATGCTAGCGGGAACGCTTTCTGTCCCTTTCATATTTGTCTATCTCTATGTTGTTATTTTCTTGCCCTATATGTTTTTCAGCTTTATGCTGAACACAAAGCTGCTCAAGCAGGCTAAGCCACGCAAGCTGTTTGTCAATGTCATTTACAAAACTACCATCACGCTTGTGATTTGGTTTGTTTCACTGTTCCCCTTTTCCTTGATCGCCTTGAATAGTATAAAAAACATACCCGCACAGAACGCATACAAAAACGAGATCACAATGCTGCAAAACGAGATCAAAACCTATGAGACCTACGCCGATCTGACTTCTCTGGGTCTGGGACACTACAAGCTGCAACATGAAGGTGCCCCACACTTGTGGGATATTACGAAGCCCGAAAAAACTGTTATCACATATGATGGCGTTATGATGGTCTATGAACACTTATTCAACCGTAACGACGAGGAATCTTGGGACAATGCGTGGAACAACTCCAATGTGGGAAAGGATGTCGAATATGATGTCTTCTTTTATGAAGGCACATATCTCATCGTGACCCCCCTTTGGGACAAGCCCGGCGTCCTCTATTACCGGGGATATATTTACATATGCAAAGAACTCAGCCCCAATTGTGACCTATTCGACATAGGCATCACCGACCTACAGATGATCGAAAAAATACTGCAGCTACCCGGAGAAAAAATGTCGCGTGCAGAGCTCTCCGAATTACTGGGCAAAGTAGCTTAAAGATCAGGCGCCTGATAATATCTGGCGCCTGATCTTATATCACATAATTTCAACCTGGCCTTCACGCTCCCTAACCAGCACGCTGTCCCCCAGCTTTCCGGCCAAGTAACGCTCTGATATAGGGTCCTGCACAAGGCTGACGATATTCTGCCGTATCTGACGGGCGCCCCCCTCTCCCGCGCATAAAAGGGGCAGTACACTTTCCTCCCACGAAACTCCGATGTGCTCCATGCTCAGCCGCTCCTTAAAAGAGCCCATCAGCTTGCCGGCAATGGCCACAAGGTCGGTTTCGGTGAGCTCGTTAAATACGATGGTTTCATCTATCCTGCCCAGCAGCTCGGGGCGAAAGGCCTTTTTAAGCTCCCGCTTGACCTGTGACACCTGGCTTGCCCGGGAAGGCGTTTGCACAAATCCGGCCCGGGGCACATCCTCCCTGTGCATCCCGATGTTGGAGGTCATTACAATAATGGTGTTTTTGAAGCTTACGCTTCCCCCCTCACCATCGGTCAAAACACCGTCCTCCAGCATCTGCAAAAGCAGATTAAGCACGTCGGGGTGGGCTTTCTCAATTTCGTCAAGCAAAACGACCGAAAAAGGCTTTTTGCGTATTTTTTCTGTCAGCTGTCCCCCCTGCCCGTAGCCCACATAGCCGGGAGGTGAGCCAATCATTTTGGAGACGCTGTGAGCCTCCATATATTCCGACATATCAAGACGCACCAGCGCTTTTTCATCTCCGAAGAGACCGAAGGCCAGCGCCTTGGCAAGCTCGGTCTTGCCGACGCCCGACTTGCCGCAAAAGAGGAAAATTCCTCCCGGCCTTTCCAGCGCGGAGGGTAGGGCGCGGGCGCGGCGCACGGCCTTTGCCACCGCTTTGACGGCTTCCGGCTGGCCTATGACCCGCTCTCCCAGCACCTGCTCTATCTGCAAAAGGCGCTGCTTTTCCCCCTCGTCTATGTCCCCCACCGGCATAGCCGCCATAACCGAAAGCACCTCCCGCAAATCCTTGCCGCTGACCCGGCTGCGCCCCGATATGACGGCAAGGGCGCAGGCCTCATCCACCAGGTCAATGGCCTTATCGGGAAAGCGGCGCTCGGGCAGGTAACGGGCCCCCAGCTCCACCGCGTCATTGAGAATGGGCTGCGAAATCGTGACGCCGTGGAACTGCTGATACTTGGGCTTAAGCCCCGCCAGTATTTCTCTGGTCTGTTCCCTGGAGGGCTCTGACACCTGCACGCACTGAAAGCGGCGCTCCAGCGCCGAATCCTTGCTGATATATTTTTTGTATTCGGCGGGGGTGGTGGCGCCGATAAGCTGCAGGCTCCCTCTGGCCAGCGCCGGCTTCAGTATGTTGGAGGCGTCCACAGCCCCTTCCGCCGCTCCGGCACCCGCTATCATGTGGACTTCATCGATGAACAAGATTACATCCCGGGCGTTTTTAAGCTCTTCGATGAGCTGACGCATCTTTTCCTCAAACTCGCCCCTATATTTCGTGCCCGACACTATTGCCGCCATATCTATGGAAATTATGCGCTTGTCCGCCAGCTGCGCCGGCACCTTTCCCTGGGCGATGCGCATGGCTAGCCCTTCTACAAGGGCGGTCTTCCCCACCCCCGCTTCCCCCAGAAGGACAGGGTTGCTCTTCTGGCGCCTGCACAAAACGGTGCTCATCCGGTCAATTTCCCGCTCCCGCCCTACCACAGGGTCATAAAGCCCCTCCGAGGCCCGCTTGGTCATATCTACCCCGAACTGCAGCGCCACCTTAAGCTCCTGTGTTTTGGTTCTGGCCGCTTTGGGGTAGCCAGAGGAGGGGTCGGAGACCCATTTTTTTAGGGAATCCAAATCGACCCCCAGCGAGGTCAATATCTCGCAGGCGACGCATTTTGGCTGGCTGATGATAGACAGCATCAGGTGCTCGGGCGTGACCTCCTGCTTTGTCGACGCCAGCGCCAGCCGCGCTGCCCCTTCAATGACGCTGACCGCCTCCCGTGAGATTGTAATGGTATACCCCGCCCGGGGCTTGTCCTCCCCCGCGCGGTTTTTTATTTCCCGCTCAAGCTGCTCAGGCGTGACGCCGTGCCCCGCCAGCGCCCTGTAGGCGGCGGAGGATTTTTCGTTATATATGCCCAGCAGCATATGCTCCGAGCAGAGACAGGAATGGGAAAAGGCCCTTGCTTTGGCAAACGCCATCATCAGCACCCACTGGGCGCTCTGTGTAAAGCGTGAGTCAAGCATGATTTATTTTTCCGTCACTTCCTGGGTAGTTTTTGCCTGCTGGGGCTTTTTTGCCGTCTGTTCAAACCGGTTTTCGTGACCTACCGTCATTTGAATATCGTTGTCCTGTGGTTTCATTTGCTTCATAAAGCTATCCCGCCTTTCATGCTGTTTGTACATATTGTTCACAGAAAACCCAAATATATTTCGCCTTTGCCGTTGCATTTTCTCATTTTCATGTTAAAATGGTCTTATATTTGTTATAGGAGGTGTACTCAATAATGGCTTATAAGATTTCTGATAAATGCATCGCTTGCGGCGCTTGCGCGTCCCAGTGCCCCGTTGATGCTATCGCCGACAAGGGCGGAAAGTATGAGATCGACCCCGAAATTTGCGTTTCCTGCGGCGCTTGCGCATCCCAGTGCCCTGTTGACGCTATTGAGGAATAATTAAAGCTCTTTCCGGCGGGATGAGCAGCCTGCCGGCTGCGGTTTGCCTTTCGGCAAACGCGGCGCAATACATTGTTGACAAATCCGGGCCGTTTTACTAAGGTAAAACGGCCTTTGGTAAATTATTTATTTTGCCTGGAGGATAACAGGGTGGATATTCAGATTTTTACCGATTACCGCAAAAAAATCCTTGACAGCTGCGCAAAGGTCATCGTCGGCAAGGAGGATGTGACCGAGCTTGTGCTGATAAGCTTTATATGCTCCGGCCATGTGCTGCTGGAGGATGTTCCCGGCACCGGCAAAACCATGCTTCTGCGCGCCTTTGCCAAGACTATCGGCTCCGGCTTTAAGCGCATACAGTTTACCCCCGATCTTCTGCCCTCCGACCTTACGGGCATTAACTTTTATAACCGGGTCAGCGGCGAGTTTGAGTTCCGCCCCGGCCCCCTGTTTTCCAACATAATTTTGGCAGATGAAATCAACCGCGCCACCCCCCGCACCCAGTCAAGCCTGCTGGAGGCAATGGAGGAGCGGCAAATAACGGTGGACGGCACCACCTTCCCCCTTGAGGAGCCGTTTATGGTCATGGCCACCCAAAACCCCGTTGAGTCCTACGGCACCTTCCCTCTGCCCGAAGCCCAGACCGACCGCTTCTTCATGCGGCTTAAGCTGGGCTACATGACGCGGGAGGAGGAGCTTTCTGTCATCGCCCGCCGCAGCTCTACAGACATTATCGCCGAGCTTGAGCCCGCCGTGACGGCGGAGGAGACCCTTGCCCTCAAGCAAAGCTATTCCGCCGTAGAGGTGCATCCCTCCGTGTCGGCCTATATGATGGATATAATTGAGGCTACCCGCAAGGAAAGCGCCTTTGTCACAGGCGTTTCCACCCGCGGCGCCATAGCGCTGTACAAGGCAAGCCAGGTCAAGGCGGCCTTTTCCGGCCGCGACTTTGTGCTGCCTGAGGATGTGCGCTATGTGGCGCCCCATGTGCTGTCCCACCGGATTGTCACCGGCACGGGGGCATCCTCCGGCGACAGCCTTAAATACATCGCCCGCATATTGGAACGCCTCCCCGCCCCTCTCGAAAACGCCAGATGATTTGGTTTTTTATAATTTTAGGGCTGGCGCTTATATTGCTTGAGCAGCATTCGCTGCGCCATGCTTTAGACGGCATCACATATGATACCTATCCCTCCGTTTCCACCCTTGACCCTGATGAGGTTTTTGAGGTGGTTACAGAGCTCGCCAATAACCGCCGCCTGCCTGTCTCCTTTCTCCGAATGCAGGAGTCTCTGCCCCACGATCTGCAGCCTGTCGGAGATGTGGTGCTCAGGCGGGACAATGAGCAGTGCCGCCTTGTTTCGACTGTTTTCCTCAAGCCGCGGCAGAGGCTTAAACGCACCTTCAAGGCCTCCATGCCTGCAAGGGGGCGCTATTTTCTGCGGGGCGCAACGCTGTACGGTGGGGACTTCCTCGGAATCAGCCAGCTCTCGGGCTTTTATCCCGCCAACCGTGAAATAGTCATACTGCCCAGGCGTGATGAAAACACCGCTATCGGCGACACCCTTGGCGATTTCTTGGGTGATATTTCGGTCAACCGCTTCATTATGGAGGATCCTATTCTCACCCTTGGCTTCCGCGACTATACCGGCAGGGAGCCGCAAAGGGCTATTTCCTGGACGCAAAGCGCAAAAATGAATAAGGTCGTAGTGAAAAACTATGACCATACCCTTGACCTCTCGGTCACCCTTCTTCTCAATGTCGCGGAGAGCGGCGGGCAGCCCCCGAAGCACACGCAAATAGAGGCCTGCTTCTCAATTGCACGCGCTGTCTGTGAGCTGCTGGAGGAAAAGCGGGTAAAATACAGCATAATCACCAACGCCACGTCGGCGGGGGCAATGGGGCTGTGGTCACAGATAGGCGAGGGCTTGGGTCCCACCCATCTTAAGGCCATTTTGGAGGGGCTGGGCCGCGCCACCTATGACAGCACCCTGCCCTTTTCCGCCCTTGCCGAAAAGTGCCTGCGCTCGGGCGAGGCCGGGCGCAGCTTTATACTGATAACCCCCGCTATAACAGAGGAAATCCGCAGGCAGGCCGCCCGGCTTGAGCATATCAAGGGCTCCCGGGTGCTGCTTCTGGATCCCGCCACCATCGCCCCTGCGCAGGAGGAAAGCTGATATGTCCCTTGTTATTTTTATAAAGCTGTTTCTGGACAGCTGCTTTATACTATGTGTGGCAGGGCTGACAGCCGCCTTTTTCAGCGAGGTTTCCTTTATGCCGGCGGCCGCCCTTGTTCTGGCATTGTGCGGCACAGCCTGCTTTATGCTGCGCAGGAAATCCCGTTTTGTGCGGCTTGCGCCTCTTCTTGCCGCCCCTGCCGCCCTTTTCTTCGCCAAAACAGGCGCCGACCGTGTGCTTATCGCCATCGCTTTTTGCTACACCGCCTTTGTCACCGTAAAAGAGTACTACCTTATTGACGACGGCGACTTTTTTGATGTTTTCCGTATGCAGCTGCTGGCGCTTTTAGGAGCCGCCTTGATAAGCCTTGCCGGCATCGGCACGCGGTATCTGTCGGTGCTGACCCTGCCCTCCGCCGCCGTATGCGCCGTCTGCGGCGTAACGCTGCTCAGGACTCTCAGGCATGACCGCGCCGTAATTGAAGGAGGGGCTTTTAAGCTGGCCAACCTTCTCACGATGACTGCCCTTTGCGCCGGTGCGCTGGTGCTGTCCTCCCCACAGGTTTTAGCGCTTACGGCGGGCACAGTCGGCTTTGTTTACAGCAATATAATTCTGCCGGTGATGCTGTCGGCAATTTACCTGCTGCTGCGCTTCTTCTCCCTTTTTTCCGGCCTGTTTTCACTGCTGTTCGGCAGGGAAATCGTCACTAAACCGGATGAAAGCAACGGCATAATGGGCAACGGCAGTGATTTTGAGTTTGAAGAAATCATTGGCACAGGCGTGCCTGCCTGGCTGACGGCAGCCCTTATTCTTTGTGCGGCGGCACTTGTGGTATTCCTGTTGGTATGTCTGTTCAGATACCTTGCGGGCAAAAACCGCAGGTTTGACCAGCCCGCCGGACTCATCTCCGTCCGTGAAGCCCTGCCCGGGGACGAAGGGAAAAGCGCTCTCGGTCTTTTTGCCCGCCGCACAAACCGTGAAACGGTGCGCCATTACTACCGCAAGCATTTGAGCCTCGCCGAAAAAGCCGGCGGCATAACCCCTGTTATGGACAGCGCACAAGTCCTCAAAACCTTTGCCAAAAGCGCGCCGGAGGCGCCTCTGTCCGCCCTGCGGGACATATATGTCCCCGCGCGATATTCTTCACATGCCGTATCAAAGGCTCAGGCCGACTTGGCAAAAAGCCTGTATGCCCAGATAAAGGAGGGCGCCGCCCTCTCCAAGACACCCAGGAAAGAAAAGCAAAAGATAGACTGGCTTTAGCTCCTGCCCCAGGCATAATTGCCGCAGGATACACCTATATTTTACCAATGCGCTTTTAAGGAGAAAAATATGCTTCTTAACCTCTCTTTGTGGGAGCTTCCCATGCTTCTCTGGATCAATACTCACCTGCAAAGCGCCGCCCTGGATACCCTTGCCATGGGGCTGGCCCTTTTGGGCGACTCCGGCATGATATTTATAGTGCTCACGCTGGGGCTGCTGCTTTACAAGCCTACCCGTCATATCGGCCTTTGCTGCGCGCTGGCACTTATGCTGGACGGATTTTTTATCAATATTCTGCTTAAGCCAATTGTGGCGCGGGTGCGCCCCTACGACCTCACCCTTTTGCGCATTATTGTCGAGCCGCTGCATGATTTTTCCTTTCCCTCAGGGCATACCGGGGCGGCGTTCGCATTCGCGTTTGCCTTGCGCCCCTTTTCAAAAAAATGGCACATTGCCGCTGTGGTTTTCGGTGCGCTTATGGGGCTTTCCCGGATATATTTGTGCGTCCATTTTCCAACCGATGTTTTGTGCGGCGCGGTTATCGGCGCCCTTTGCGGCATTGGCGGCTGCAGGCTTAAGCCCTGGTTGTCGCAGCGCATATCGGCTCTTAAGCATCGCCATAAGCCCTCCGCCTGACAGGTGGCTGTTGTGAAGACAAAGCGCCTTTGGTTTTTGTGGCAATTATCAGTAAATCATGTTATAATTATTTGATATTATAGGTGTATGTCGTTCCGCTTGCCCAAACTTCCTTTGTATACTGTGTGAGGTGTTACAGTGACTGTTTTACATGCGATAATTTTAGGGATAGTGCAAGGCCTGACTGAGTTTCTGCCCGTTTCGTCCTCGGGGCATTTGGCGCTGGTGCAAAGCCTTTTTGACCTCCCTTCCGATACCCTTTTTGTGGTTGTCGCCCATCTGGGTACCCTTCTTGCCGTTATAGTCGCCTTTTGGAAGGATGTTGTATATCTGTTCAAGGGCGCTGTTTCTTTAGTGCTGGGCGGCTTTAAGGTAAACGGCAAGGCTCCCCGCCGTCTTGTGGTTATGCTGCTCATCGCAACGCTTCCGCTGGCTGTTGGCGCCCTTATCGACGGATATGTGGAGGCCATGTTTGACAGCACCTTGTTTGTGGGGATAGCCCTTATGATAACCGCCGTTCTGCTTTTCACCGCTTCCATGCGGGACTCGGGGCACAAAACCGAATCCTCCGCCACCTACGCCGACGCCGCCTTTGTGGGCATTGCCCAGCTTATCGCCGTTTTCCCCGGTATATCCCGCTCCGGCAGCACAATTTGCGCCGGCCTTTTCCGCGGCTTTAAGCAGGATTTTGCCGTGCGCTTTGCCTTTCTCCTTTCCATACCGGCGGTTGCGGGTTCTTTTGTCTTCAAGCTGCCCGACCTTATGGAAATGAACATGGAGTCGGTCTCGCTGCTGCCCTACATGGTTGGCTTTGTTGCCTCCGCCATATCGGGCTATCTGGCTATCAAGCTGGTGGCGCTGCTTGTCAGGGGGAAAAACCTTAAGTTCTTTGCCTATTACTGCGCCTTTGTGGGCGCATTGACCGTTGTTCTCAATCTTTTCTAGCCTATACCTTATTTAATTCCGGGAGGTACTTACTCTTGCCCACTACGAAAAAATCGGCGGCAAAATCAAGCGGCGGCAAAACGACCGGCGCGAAAAAAGCGGCCGCCAAACGAAAAGAAAGCGCCGCCGCCAAAAAACGGCAGCAGGCACTTGTCCGGGGCTGCTGGGCAGGGGCTTACCTGTTTTTGGCTTTTGTCGGAGCGCTGTCAATTTTTAATGTAAAAGGCTTTTTTATCGACTGGTACAAATGGCTTGTGGCCTCCCTTTTCGGCTTTGGGTATTATGTGACGCCGGTGGTTTTTCTGGCCTGCGGCATAATTTTGTTTATCAAGCTTCACGGCCGTGCGCGCCTTCGCGTAGTTGCGGCCATGTGTATGCCCCTCATTCTGGGGGCAATTTTTCACATTGTGCGGGATACCACCCCCTATACCTTTGGGCTTGAGGGTATTAAGCTGCTGTGCCAAAGCGGGCGGGCGCTGACCTCCGGAGGCCTTCTGGCAGGAAGCTTGGGCATATTTCTTGAGACGGCGTTGTCTGCCGCAGGCGGAATCGCGCTGTGCTTCCTCTTGGGGCTTGTCAGTGTTCTGATAACCTTTAACACCTCGCCGAAGCGCATCTTAAACGGCATGAGGCCGGCGCCCGAGCCGGAGGAAGACCCCCTTCCCCCGCCGCGGCTGGAGAAGAACCCAATAAAGGGCAAGGCACAGCCTACCCCCGAAATACTGCCGGAAAAAAGCAGACGGGACATATTTCCGCCTGAGCCTACGCCTCCTATTGTAACGGTGGCGGAGCCTGCCCAGAAAAAGGACTCCTCCTCCCCATTCGACGCCCTTGCAAGTATATTTAAAACCGACAAGCTGCCCGACGTTTCGGACTTCACCGATCCCACTGCCCCCCTCACTCCCGGCTTTGTGTCCAGTGCGGCAGTGGTGGCGGAGCCTGCGCCTGTGCCTGCGCCTTCCGTTGCCCCGCCTGCACCTGTTGTTGAACCGGAGCCGGAGCAGCCCGAGGAGGAGCCCTTTGACCAGACCCAGCTGGAGGAGCTTCTGAACAAGTCGCTGGAGGAGGACGAGCCTGCCAAATATATTTATCCCCCTCTCTCCCTGCTTAAATCGGGGGACGGCGCGGGCAGCTTCGACCAGGATGAAGTAAAACGCTTTTCCGATAAGCTGACCGACACCCTGCTGAGCTTCGGTATAGAGGCTGCTGTTATCAACGTCACCCGCGGCCCCACCGTCACCCGGTATGAGCTGCAGCTTCAGCGTGGGGTGAAGTTCGCAAAGGTCACAAGCCTGGCTGACGACATTGCCCTTGCCTTCGGCGCCTCCGGCGTCCGCATCGCCCCCGTGCCTAACAGCAATTCGGTGGGTATTGAAATGCCAAATGAAGCGCAGTATATCGTCACCTTGCGGGACATACTGGAGAACAAGGCCTTTACGGCGTCACCCTCCAAGCTGACCTTTGCCGTCGGCAAGGATATTGCCGCAAAACCTGTTGTGGGTGACATACAGAAAATGCCCCATATGCTTATCGCCGGTACAACCGGCTCGGGCAAATCAGTCTGCATAAACTCAATCCTCATCTCCCTGATTTACAAATCCACCCCTCAGGAAGTGCGCCTTATCATGGTTGACCCCAAAATGATAGAGCTGGGGGTTTATAACGGCCTGCCCCACCTGCTTATCCCGGTGGTCACCGACCCCAAAAAGGCGGCGGGTGCCCTCAACTGGGCGGTGGGCGAAATGATGCGCCGCTACAAGCTCTTAAGCGAGCTGGGTGTGCGTGACCTGGCCTCCTATAATGCTGAAATTGTCCGGCGGGGCGAGGGGGAAACGCTGCCCAACATCGTCATTGTCATTGACGAGCTGGCCGACCTTATGTTTGTCGCCGCCCACGAGGTGGAGGAGGCTATCGTCCGTCTGGCGCAGATGGCCCGCGCCGCCGGAATGCACCTGATAATTGCCACACAGCGCCCCTCCGCCGATGTTATCACCGGCATTATGAAGGCCAATATCCCCTCCCGCATCGCCTTTGCGGTGGCCTCTCAGATAGAGTCACGCATTATCCTCGACCAAATGGGGGCAGAAAAGCTTATCGGGCGGGGCGACATGCTTTACAATCCTTTGGGGGCAGGCAAGCCCCTGCGTGTGCAGGGCTGCTTTATTTCCTCCCCCGAGGTGGAGCAGGTCATTGACTTTGTCAAGAAAACCGGCACGCCCGATTATTCCGAAGAGGTGCTGGAGCATATTGAGCGCCAGGCCGAAAATGACGGCAAGGGCGCCTCCGCAGGCGGCTCCTCCCCATCGGGTGGCGGGGGGCTTGACGATGACGACAGCCTGCTGCCCGCCGCTATCGACATTATTGTGGAGGGCGGACAGGCGTCAGTCTCCATGCTTCAGCGCAGGCTTAAGCTTGGGTATTCCCGGGCCGCCCGCCTCATAGATATTATGGAGGAGCGGGGAATAGTCGGCCCGTTTGAGGGTTCAAAACCGCGTTCGGTGCTGATAACCTCCGACCAGTGGAAGGAAATGAAGCTGCGCCAGACCTATTGATGTCCGATTTCAAACTCGAAAGGAGCTTTTCTTTATGTCTGATTTTGTCAAGATTGACCCTGCCGATATTGAGGGCAACGCCTACCGCCTTTTTCACGAGGGCTGGGGTCTTGTGACCGCCGGAAAGCGCGAAAACTTCAACACCATGACCGTTTCCTGGGGCATGCTGGGCTGCCTGTGGAACAAGGTCGTATGCAACCTTTTTGTCCGCCCCACCCGCTATACCTACGGCTATATGGAAAAAAGCCCGGTTTTCACCCTCTCGCTGTTTGAGAAGGAGGATTGCCGCAAGGAGCTTGGGCGTCTGGGTAGCCAATCGGGCAGGGATATAGATAAAATGCATGACAGCGGCCTGACCCCTGCCGAGTTTGAAGGGTACACCGCCTTTGGCGAGGCCAAGTATGTTCTGGTGCTGAAGCAGCTTTATTCCGCCCACCAGTTTGACGTCCCTTCTATCCCCGCCGACGCGAGGGAGCGCAATTACTCCGGCGCAATGGTAAGCGACCCCCACCGTGTTTTCACCTGCGAGATAATCGCAGCCTATAAAAAACAATGACAGACCGCAGCCTTTTTCTCCCTGTTTCAAAGCAGGATATGCAGGAGCGCGGGTGGTATTATTACGACTTTCTGCTGGTGACGGGCGACGCTTATGTTGATCACCCTTCCTTCGGCACGGCGGTAATCTCCCGCGTGCTGGAAAAAGAGGGCTTCCGCGTCGCCGTCCTTTCTCAACCCGAATATAAATCCACGCGGGACTTTCTCGAAATGGGAAAGCCCCGCTTTGCCGTGCTTATAAACGCGGGAAATATAGACTCTATGGTGGCCCATTACACGGTGGCCAAGCGCCGCCGCGCGCGGGATGAATACACCCCCGGGGGCAAGCCTGGCAGGCGCCCCGACCGCGCCGTAAACGTTTACACCAGACTGGCTAAGGAAGCTTTCCCCGATACGCCGGTAGTCATAGGGGGGATAGAAGCCTCCCTGCGTCGCTTTGCCCATTACGACTACTGGGATGACGCCGTGCATCCCTCCGTTTTAGTCTCGTCAGGGGCAGATATACTCTCCTTCGGCATGGGGGAGCGGTCTATGACCGAAATCGCCCGCATGTTCAAAGGCAAAAAGCCGCTTGCGGAGATGACCTCTATTCGGGGCATATGCTTTATGGCCGAGTCCCCCGGCGAGTGCCGCTTTCCCGCCCCTATCACCCTGCCCTCCTTTGAGCAGGTGGCGAAAAACGGAGAGGCCTATTGCCGCGCTGCCTTTGCGGAGCAGAACGAAAATGACTTTGCCCGCGGCAAGCCCCTTATTCAGGCTCACGGCGGGCGCTACCTGATACAAAACCCGCCTGCACTTCCCCTTGAGGGACAAGCCCTTGACGATGTATATTCCCTGCCCTACGCAAGAACCTGGCACCCCGATTACGCCGCCGCGGGTGGCGTTGCCGCCATCGAGGAGGTTTCCTTCTCCATCATCCACAACCGTGGCTGCTTCGGCGCCTGCAACTTCTGCGCCCTTGCCATGCACCAGGGGCGGTATGTAAGCTCTCGCTCCCGCAGGTCGGTAGTGGAGGAAGCGCGAATAATATCGGCTCAAGAGGGCTTTAAGGGCTATATCCACGATGTTGGAGGGCCGACAGCCAACTTCCGAAAGCCCGCCTGCTCAAAGCAAAAGGAGCACGGTGCCTGTGCCCACCGGCAGTGCCTGTTCCCCACTCCTTGCCCCAATCTTGAGGCGGACGAAAGCGATTATTCCGCCCTGCTTAAGGAAATACGCGGGCTGCCCGGAGTCAAAAAAGTCTTTGTGCGCTCCGGCATACGGTTTGACTATATGCTGACCGACAAGAAGAGCGACTTTTTTAAGCAGCTTGTAGAGCATCACGTCAGCGGGCAGCTTAAGGTGGCGCCTGAGCATATTTCCCCCGAGGTGCTGCACTATATGGGCAAGCCCTTTGCCGACGTCTACGACGATTTTTGCGATAAATACTATCAGCTTTCCAAAGCCTGCGGCAAGGAGCAGTATCTGGTGCCATATCTTATGAGCTCCCACCCGGGCAGCGGCCTTAAGGAAGCTATTGACCTGGCGCTTTATCTTAAAAGAAACCGCCTTTCCCCACAGCAGGTGCAGGATTTTTACCCAACCCCCGGCACCCTCTCCACAGCCATGTACCATACCGGCATTGACCCCCGCACCATGAAGCCGGTCTACGTGGCCAGAGATAAGGAGCAAAAGGCCATGCAGCGCGCCCTCCTCCAGTTCGGAGACCCGAAAAACAAACAGCTTGTGCTGAAAGCCCTCAGGGAAGCCGGGCGAGAGGATCTTATCGGCCGCGGCCCTGACTGCCTTGTCAGCTACGGCGGCGGGGGATATAAGGGCGGCAATAGGGGTGAGGACAAGCCCTCTGGCAAGCAGACCGGTGGACAAAGCGGGCATAAGGACAGCAACAGTCGTCCTTCCCCCCGCGGTGCGCGCGCAAGTCAGGAGGGACGCAAGCAAGCAGGCGGTACAGGTCAAATGAGCAGCAGCACATCTATGGGGCGGCCATCTTCTGACGGAAAGGGCAGCGGCAGAAGCGGCGCTTCGCCCAAGCCCGCAAAGGATGCGCGGCAGCCCGGCTCTGCTAAAAGCAAGACGTCGCACCCTTCCTCAAAAAATGGGCATGGCGGCGACAAGACTTTTGAGCGCCCACAGCGCGGCAAGAAGAAATAAAACATCAAAAGCCCGTGGAAATCTTCATTTCCACGGGCTTCTTTTATGCCCTTGCTATTGAATGTACGAGACATATGCCCGCTGTGCAATTCTGACAGCCGCCCACCCTATTTCCTCTTCAAGTACCGCTCTTCCTCGGAAAATACGCAGCCGCAATATTTTTGCATATACAGTTCCAGCGCTCTTGCCCGCGCCTGCCCCTCCCGGAACAGGGGGCGAAAATCGCGGTACACAAAGGGCAGGCCGTATTTCTCCCCCGCCTCGCGCCCCGCCCGGGCTATCATTTCATGCTTTTGGTAGGGGCTGATAAGCAGCGAGGTGGTAAAGCCGTCGAACCCGCCCTCTTTTGCCTTCTGCGCCGCCTTTTCCAGCCGCGTGCGGTAGCAGAAGCCGCACCGTGCGTCTATATCATCCGCAACCGCTCCCACAAACTCCCGCAGGCCGTAGCTATCCTCCAGTATAAGGGGCAGTTCAATGCTGGCGGCATAGGCCGCCAAAGCGTCCCGACGGCTTTTATACTCCTGATATGGGTGAATATTTATGTTGTACCAATAGGCACTGAGCTGGGCACCCTCAGCCTGAAGGGCTTCTATGCACATAAGGGCGCATGGGGCGCAGCAGGTATGGAGCAGTATCCTCATCACATCACCTGTGAAACATTTTATTTGTCTGATATTTCGGCTCGCAGGTCAAATTGATGCCCAATCTGCGATAAACCTCATCATCCACGGCAGAGAGGATGACGGTTGAGTGGGCTTCACACCCCCGCAGGTCGCTGAGGCGCAAAAGAGCCTTTTCGGCACGCTTGTCGGTGGCCGCCGAAATTGAAAGGGCTATCAGGCACTCATCCGAATGCAAGCGTGGGTTGCGCCCCCCAAGTATGTCTGTCTTGAGGCGCTGTATCGGCGTGATGACCTCCGGCGAGATAAGATGCAGCGGCTTCTCCATCCCCTCCAGCGCCTTTACGGCGTTGAGCAGGGCGGCGGAGGCCGGTCCCATAAGGTCGGAGTTTTTGCCGGAGACTATCGTCCCGTCGGGCAGCTCAATTGCCACAGCCGGCTCCCCGCCCGACTCCTCCTCCCGCTTCAGTGCGGCGGCAACAACAGGCCGCTGCTCCACAGTGATCCCCGCCTGACGCATGAGGATGTCTATTTTATTTATAGGCTCCTCCCCTTCGATTCCCTTGCGGAACTCGCACCGCGCCTTGTAGTAGCGGCGGATGATCTCATCCCTGGAGGCGTCCGAGCAGGCATCGTTATCGACAATACAGTATCCGGCCATATTGACCCCCATGTCGGTGGGGGACTTATATGGGCACTCGCCGAAAATTTGGGTAAAAATAGCCGACAGAACGGGGAAAATCTCCACATCGCGGTTGTAGTTTACCGTTGTTTCCCCATAAGCCTCCAGATGATAGGGGTCAATCATGTTGACGTCATTAAGGTCGGCGGTGGCCGCCTCATAGGCCAGATTGACGGGGTGCTTGAGGGGTATATTCCAAATCGGGAAGGTCTCAAACTTGGCATAGCCTGACTTAATCCCGTTTTTATGGTCGTGGTAAAGCTGGCTCAGACAGGTGGCCATTTTGCCGCTGCCCGGCCCGGGGGCCGTGACCACGACCAGCTTGTGGGTGGTTTCTATATATTCATTCCTGCCGTATCCCTCATCTGAGACGATATGGGCAACATTGGTGGGATAGCCCTCAATAGGGTAATGGAGGTAAACCGGCATTCCCAGCCTCTCCAGCTTTTGCTTGAAGGCCTTTGCCGCCTCCTGCCCGTTATACTGGGTGATGACAACGCTGCCCACCGTCAGCTTATATTCGCGAAAAGCGTCAACAAGACGCATAACATCGGCATCGTATGTAATGCCAAGGTCTCCCCTGACCTTGTTTTTTTCAATATCGGGGGCGCATATGGCGATGATGATCTCCACATCCTCCGCCAGCTCCCTCAGCATTTTCAGCTTGCTGTTCGGTTCAAAGCCGGGCAGCACCCTTGACGCGTGAAAATCGTCAAACAGCTTGCCGCCAAACTCCAGATAAAGCTTCCCCCCGAAATGGGCGATACGCTTTGCAATTTCCTCCGATTGTTTTTTAATGTAGAGTTGATTGTCAAATCCTGTCCTTTTCATACTTCCCCCTTATGCGCTTTTATTGTTTGCTTTTTTCTCAATGCCGGTAAATATCCACCAATATGCCGCAAGCAAAAGCAGCGACAGAAAAATCAGAAGTGTAAATGCAAGATTGTAGCTGCCGGTCATGTCATATATTGCGCCGTTAAGCGTCGGCGTAATAACCTGAGCCAGGCTGCCGATACCGGAAATTATGCCGTAAATGGCGGTGTACTGCCTGCTGCCGAAAAGGCTTTGGGTTATCATGGGCGTCGCCACCGACCCAAAGGCACAGCCTATGCCCGCACCGTAAATTATAAGTGCGATGGCCGGTGTCACCGTGCAGAACCGCAGCCCTATAAGGCCTAAGGTCGTGGCCATACATGAAACAGCCGTGGCTTTTTTTGACCCCAGCATATCGTAAAGCTGCCCCAGGAACAGCTTGCCCAGCGCTAAGGAGCCCATGGAGAGTGATACCATATTGGCCGCAAACTGCACCGAATAGCCCGTATCGGTCAGATGAGGGGAAATGCTCTGTATCAGCGTGTTCATGCACATGGCCAAAAGACTGCCCACAAGGCATATTACCCAAAACAGGGAGGTTTTCATCGCCTCCTTAAGGGTCATGCCCTCCT
>JAVBSJ010000132.1:0-21545 GCA_031547105.1 Oscillospiraceae bacterium | reverse complement strand
AGCAAAGCGGCGCTTAAGTCTGTATTTCTGCCGTTCCGCGCTTATTCCCCTTACGGTTTGCGTTCTTTTTCCGACTCATGCCGCAAAAGGGAGTACATTTCAGTGAACTTCTTTATATTGGAGGGAAACATATCGGCGCGGTAGTGCGCCAGGGATTTATAAAACTCAAGCACCCGCCCCTGTTTGCCCTTCTCAGTTTTCAGCTCCTTCATTTTCCGGACTGAGTACGCAAAATACCGGTCAATAAAATCGTTTATCGTCTCTTCCCTCTGCGCTTCAATCCTCTCCAGCTGTACCGAGGGATAAGGGTGTGCGAAGGGATAATATTCCTCAAGGGAAACCAGCATATGGCAATTTGCCAGAAGCTGGCGATAGCGTTCAAAAAACACTTGCGGATTGAGAGTTTCGTTAATGTACCGGACGCATTCATTGCATTGCCGGATCTTCTGTCTGGCCATAGGCCGAGCCGCCCGTATAAAAGACCTTTTACCGACCCGACCCTTTGAAGCTTTTCCGAAGACCACAACGGCGGCGGGGCTGTCAAGAGGAACTCCGACCCTAAAAAAACCAAACGGCGCCAATATGTCAACTCCTTTTTGCAATACTTTTCTTTGCTGCTTCAGCCTTCAAGCAGGGCGGCCTCTTTCGCATGCACATGGCAGCAGTCTGAATAAAGGCCTCCTTTGCCCGTAAAGTGTGTCTTTTCAGGCCTGTTTTTTCGTACCCTCCGGCAACGGCCTTTCCTGCAGCCGGCGAAAGGCCTCCGCCCCGCTTTCCGGCAGACCCAGCCGCTTGCAGAGTGTCATCTGCTCCTTTAGAAGCTCGGCAAGCAGAGGGATAAACCAGTCGTTAAGCTCGCTCTCACAGCGCCAATAATCCTCATCATCGGCAACCTGAGTCAAAAGGTAGTCATATGCCGATAGAAAATCGCTGTAAAGGCTGACGGTATAAGGGCCCATTACATCGGTGCCCGAGTTCATAAGCGCCACTAGCCCCGCCTGCTCCTCCCTATCCAGCTCACAGAACTGCTTTTGCCATAACTGATACTGGTACACCTGCGCAGTAAACTCGGCGTAGAAATCATAATTCTTCGCCAGCCTGTCTTTTTTTGTGTCACGTCTGTTTTTCATCTGCCCGAAAAAATACGCGAGCAGACTGCTGATTACAGCCGACCAAATGGCTACGGGTATTTTCGACAAGAAAGCTGTTATTTCCGACATGTTCTTCTCCTTTTACCTTCCTTTTTCTGTTTTAATTATAACAGAAGACATGTCCGATAAAAAGGACATCTGCAAATAAGTGCCTTTTTCGTCAGAAATACGCTGCCCCGCGCTCCCGATCCCTGCCGCAAAAGCACAAAACCGATACTCACCCTTTCTTTTGCCCCGCCTCTTGCCGGCGTATTGACATCACGCGCTTTATACAGGCTGCGGCGCAGCTTTACAGGGCGACTGTTTTTGGAGTATAATTAATGTAATTTCAAATGTTATCTATACGCCAGGCTTTGCTCCGATGAGCGGAAGCCACCTGTCCCGCACCTTCGGGAGAAAGTTAAGGAGAATCAAATGAAAAAAAGTTGTCAAAAATTATCCCTGCTTTTAACCTTTGTTATGGCTCTTTCCCTCTTTGTCACCCCGGCCGCTGCCCTTGAAGGGCAGAAGCCTGCCGGAGTGGATACCCTGCTCCAAATGAGCGGCGCCACCAGCATACAGTACGCCCTTATCCAAGGAGACGAGATTACCCTGTCCGGGCAGGCGGGCAGCTATTCAAAGACTGAAAACAGAGCGCTGACCGCGGAAAACCTCTACGGTGTGGGCTCGGTCAGTAAAGTCTATACCGCGGCGGCGGTGATGAAGCTTGTAGAGAACGGCAAGGTAAGCCTTGATACCCCCTTGACAGCTTATTTGCCCGAGTTCAAAATGGCCGATGACCGGTATAAAAGTATCACTGTACGGATGCTTCTGAATCATTCTTCTGGCCTGAGGGGCTCCACCCTCAACAACGGTTTTCTTTTTAGCGACAACGGAACCTACGCCAAGGATGCCTTGCTGAAAAGCCTGGAAACCCAAACCCTGAAGGCCGACCCCGGCGCTTACAGCGTGTACTGCAATGACGGGTTCATTCTGGCAGAGCTGCTTATTGAGCGTGTAAGCGGCAAGAGTTATACCGCCTTTGTCCGCGAAAGCCTGCTGTCGCCTCTGGGGCTGACGCATACCTTCACCCCTGAGGACAGCTTTGACCGTAGCCTTTTAGCCAAAACCTATTACGGCACAATTCCCACCGCCCTGCCCACCGAAACCACCTCCATTATCGGCACAGGAGGGGTATATACCTCTGCGGAGGATTTGGCACGCTTCGGCAGCGCCTTCTATAGTGACAAGGTGCTGTCTCAAGGCTCCCGCAGCGCCATGGCGGCAGAAGAATATAAAAACGGTTTTTGGCCTGCTGCCGACCTGAACACCCTCTCCTACGGTCTCGGCTGGGACAATGTGGAGCTGTTCCCCTTTGACAGGGCCGGCATCCAGGTGCTGGTAAAAGGGGGAGATACCCTGAACTACCACGCCACCCTTTTGGTTATTCCCGAGTACAAAATGGCGGTTGCCGTGCTTTCCTCCGGCGGCGTAAGCACTTATAATCAAATGCTGGGCGCCCAAATACTGATTGACGCCCTTGCCGAAAAAGGCATAACCGTTGACGGGACAGTGCCCCCCTTCCCGGCGTCCGCTGCAGCCCCTATCCCCGAAAGCGAGCTGGCAAAGGCCGGGCGGTACACCTCCACCCTGCGGACACTGGATATTAATCTTTCGCCTGAAGGGGAGATGACCATCGCCGGCATAGACGGCATGGTGCTCACCTATCGGGAGGACGGCTCCTATCGCAATGCGGCGGAAACCGTGCTCTTTAAGCTTGTTGAAGAGAAAAACGGCAAGGTCTACCTGTATGAGCAGGCCTATACTCAGGTGCCCGGCCTTGCCCCTCTCGCCGCCTCCGACTATGCCGCCCAGCGTGTGGAGAAAAATGCCGTTTCAGATGAGGCCTGGGCTCAATGGGAGGCTCTCGGCTCTCAGTTTTTCTTCATCATCAATGAGGTGCCATCCTCTCAGATCTATCTGCTGCAGGCTATCACCGCTTTACCCGTTACGCGCAATGAATACGGCTACTTCGGCGGCTTCCGGATTCTTGATAAAAACACCATGGCGCCGGACGTCAATATACCCGGTGCCGGCAGCAGAGACTATCAAACCATACGTACAGAGCAGAAGGACGGGGCAACCTATCTGCATATGAATAACTATCTTGCAATCGGCGCCGACAATGTCCCTGCGGTCTATGCGGGTGTGGATGCAATATGCACAATACAAAAGGATGGCTATGCCCGGTGGTACAAGGTGGGCGCCGCCGCAGGGAAAGAGATGAGCGTTAAGCAGCCCGCAGGCAGCAACTTTTATGTATACGACCAAAGCGGCGTGGTTGTGGCTTCCTCTATATTTGGGGATAACAATGCCGTTCTTCCCGAGGGCGGGTATATGGTGTTCCTGGGGACGGTCGGCAGCCAGTTTAAGATTACTATCTCTTGATGGTCGCGGCTATCCTTCGCTAACCGCACACTTTTTTAGCAAACTGATATAAAAAACAAGACGGATTCCAGTTAAATCAAACTGGAATCCGTCTTTTGTGAAAATGGTCGGAGTGATGTGACTTGAACACACGGCCTCTTGGTCCCGAACCAAGCGCTCTACCAAACTGAGCTACACCCCGATATGACTGCCAAAATATTATACGTTACCTTGCGGCATAATGTCAATATCATTTTGCCCTACGCCCTCAATTCACAGTTTGGCGTAGTCCGTATGCTTCTTCACCCCCCGATCCCCTCTTCCCAAAAGAGGGGGAATAAGTTTAATGCTGTTTCGGCGGGCAATGGTCACCGAAGCGGCATTAAAGAAAAGACTCCTTTTACACCGCGACTTGAGAGCCTTAAACGCCCGCAGCTTTAAACCGCAAAATGCCCTTGCAGTATTTGCTTTGGCAAAAAAATGTGCTATACTTATGCCGACAGCTAGTTATTATTATGAAAAGGATGGCGCGTAAATGAGTATTGAAAAAATTATAGGCAGCATAACCGCCAAAGCCGGAATGCTTTGCCAGGCAAGCGACAACATCTGGGAATATGCCGAGACCGCCTTCACTGAGCATAAATCTATGGAGGAGCTATGCAAGATCCTCGCTGATGAGGGTTTTGAGGTCAAAAAAGGCATCGGCGATGTGGAAACCGCCTTTTCCGGCTCTTTCGGTTCCGGCAAGCCTGTCATAGGCCTGCTTGGCGAATATGACTCCCTCTTCGGCCTCAGCCAGGTGGCAGGTGCATGTCAGAAGGAATGGTACAAAACCGGCGAGCCTGGTCACGGCTGCGGCCATAACCTGCTTGGCGTAGGCGCTCTCGCCGCTGCCATTGCCGTCAGGGATTACCTCAAGGAAAGCGGCGCCTCCGGCACCGTTATATACTACGGCTGCCCCGGTGAAGAGGGCGGCTCCGGCAAGGCCTTTATGGCACGCGAAGGCGTCTTTGACTGCCTCGACGCCGCTGTGACCTGGCATCCCGGCTCGGTCAATATGGTTTCCTCCGCTTCCTCCCTTGCCAACATACAGGTCAAGTTCAAGTATAAGGGCATTTCCGCCCACGCTGCAGGCGACCCCCACAACGGCCGTTCGGCTCTCGACGCGGTGGAGCTGCTCAACGTCGGCGTTCAGTTCCTAAGGGAGCATATCATACCTGAAGCAAGGGTGCATTACGCTATCACAAACACAGGCGGCCTCTCCCCCAACGTTGTGCAGCCGGTGGCTGAGGTGCTTTATCTTTGCCGCGCTCCCAAAAACAAGCAGGCCAAGGAGGTCTATGACTGGGTCATCGACATTGCCAAGGGCGCCGCGCTGATGACACATACCGAAATGGAATACGAGTTCATCAAGGCCTGCTCAAACGTAGTCCCCAACGTGGTTATTGAGCGCATGATGTACGAAAACCTTAAGAAAGTCCCCCTTCCCACATATACAGCAGAAGAGCAGGCCCTGGCAGCAAAATACAAGGCCTCTGCCCCCGCTCCTATCGACTACATTGACAAGTACGGCGCCGAAGGCGGCCCCAATGTTATCAAGGCCTTTAAGGACAACGCCGGCAAAGCCCTCAATGACTTTGTCGTTCCCTATTTTCCCTCAGTCAAGGCTATGCCCGGCTCCACCGACGTTGGTGATGTCAGTTGGGTCTGCCCCACTGCCCAGATCAACGCCGTAACATTGGCGGCAGATACCCCGGGACACAGCTGGCAGATTGTTTCTCAGGGCAAGTCCAGTGTTGCCCACAAGGGCATGCTGTACGCGGGTGAGGTCATGGCGGCAACAGTTATCGACCTTATGAATCAGCCGGAAAAGCTGGCCGAGGCCAAGGCGGAATATCTTGACAGGGTCGGGCCGGAGGGCTATATCTGCCCCATCCCCAAGGGTGTAAAGCCCCGGGCCATAGGCAATTTGTAAGCCGGTAAAACCCATATATGCAAAACGAGCTAACCGAAGCGGTTAGCTCGTTTTTATACAAGCTTAAGTTTTATTTATCCGAAAATCGGCCTCCATAAGGAATCATGCTCCAAACAAGTTTTTATCCAATCAAAAACGGCGGTGTAGTAAGCAGCATCTGCCTTGTATACGGTGCCGCTGATACAAGGCAGGTACTGCCTCCCGCAATAATCAAGCAGAGCCTCTTTATACTGGAAATCCTCCGGCAATTCGCCAAGCAGCAGGTAAAAGTCTATAAGCAGCGTTTTACCGTTGGAGGGGTTTTTGCGCTGCTCCTCCGTGTACATATCAAGGCCGAACTTTTTGGCAAATGGGGTTAAGTCTTTTTCATTTATCCGGGCAACAGGCTCCAGCAGCACCACATCCGTTTCCCCGTGAGTGATTATATAGATGGCGTCAGTGCCGCTTATTCCGCGGTCATTTCCATGTACGTATTCTTTGCCATCTCTAATCGAGTACCTCTTTACATCCATTCTTTCAAAATAACGCGCAAGCGGGATCGCCCTTTTAACCTTTATATCGATAATTTCTCTTTTAATCGACGGAAACAAGACAATCAATATGGCAGCTATAGCAAACAGCGCACGAGTCAGCTTTTTACGGTTCTTCATTGTGTATATCCTCCGCGGTTAAGCACTTTCTATGGCGCCCACATGGGCGCCATAGAAATAACAGAATGTGCTATCCTGTGAAATATTTATGAACATGAAGCTTATAACGAGCTTCAACATCATAAAACTAGTAATTGACCCTTACGATCGTTGGTACATTTCGTGTACCGCCGGAGTATCCGCCCTTGTGAGAAATCATAGTGGAGCCACCGCCGTCAATATTTATGCCGATGGTGCAGCCTAGCTGCTTAAGGATTAGATGTTCATCGTAGAAATCGCAGCCGTTGTGGCATGTGCATATATATACATAATAAGTAGCCATTGAGTGTTCCTCCATTTCTTTATCCACATTGTTCCTAAACTGATTGAACCCTGTTTGCCCGGTTATTTACTGAGTTTAGCAAGGATGTCGTCCACTATTTCGAAATAGTGCGAGGTTTCCGCATGAAACAGAACGTCTTGCATCCAAAACCTTGGCCATTGGCTCGTGCCGCTGCCCCCATCACCCGCAAGCGCTGTCCCCAGCCCGTCAGAACCATATATAAGCTTATCACCGTTTGTGTAAAGCGCGCACTTAGCTCCTAGCGGCACAAAAAGCTTAATTGCGGGATCCCTGTTAAAATAGTCAAATTGCTCGTATTGCGCCTTGGCCTCTTCATCACTAAGAAAATTAAGGCTGATGGTAACAACGATTTCCTCCACATTTTCCCGATAGTTCTTGGCCGTAAGTGCATTGTATTCCCTTATCCGCTCCAGCAACGCCGAACCGCTGATAAAGCTGAACCATGTATCCTCGACAATTTCCCGGTTAAGCACCTTGGCGGTGACATATGCGGTGTCCATTTCGAGCCGGGCGGCGATGCCATCCACCAAAGCAAGGTATTCGTCTATTTCCCCGTCTGAAAAGAAACTCATTTCCTGCCACGACTGGTTTTCCACATAGGCCTTCCATTTTTCGGCGGATTCCCCGGTTTTCATGCATAGGGTTTGGGCAATCTCGGGGTCGCCATACATCAGCTCCTGCGCGTTGCCGTACATCATGTACTTCCCCATACGGCTGGCAATTTCGCGTATTTCCTCTGGCTGCTTATGCAGGTTAAAATACTCTATCTCGAATCCAAAGCAATCACTGAGAAACTCCACTGTATACCACTCAGAGAGGGAGCGCTTATAGGCGGTAGTATGGTTATACTCCCTTATATCCTCAACCAGCTTTTCATCCTCTAGGAAAACAAGGTAGCTGTCCGGGATTACCTGCCTGTCGATAACCATGTGGGCGACAAGCTGCTTATACTTTCCATCAGCGAGCAGGGCAAACTCATCCCACTGTGCATTTTGCGAAACAATGGGTGCATAAGTCTCCCTGACAGGCTGTGCAGGCTCCTCAGTTACCGGTGGCACATCTCCTCCCGGTTCGCCCTCCGGCTTTTCTTTATTAATTCTGATTAAAAACATGGTCAAGCAGCTGTTAAGCACCAGACTTACAGCCAGTATCAAAGCATACGCTGTTTTTTGGTTCTTCATGGTTATTCCTCCCAATCATTGTCCTGGCAACTCGCAGAAAGCAAGGGGCGTATACTATACCTCGTTTGCCGTTGCCCCTACCCTTTTTTAGTTAAGATTGCCAAAATACCCGGTTTGTTCCAAATACCGCACAGCTTGATGCTTGACCTCCAAATAAGCCCATTGGAATCACCCCTTTTTTATATCGATATTAATCTTGATTTTCTTGTGGCAATCGGCTATTGCACTCAAATTGCCATTCCTGCCACATTCTTTAGCATAGTCAGCAGGGTTTATTTGCCCCTCTACTTATATAAACGAATGAAAATGCCAAATGTCTGATATTTTCGACAACTTTTCTATTTTTGTAAATTATAACTAACTTTCGCATAGTCCTTTCGTGGTACTTGGCCTGTAAAAAACCGGAAGCCGCGCACATACCGTGCGCGGCTTCCGGTCTTTATTCTGTTTTCTTACTCTTCGATAATAACTATGGCCGAAATTGTTTCAAGCACTTCGTAACTGTCGTCAACCTGGCTAAAAGACAGCCGGTATTCTCCCGCCACCAAGGCATCTCCGTACCAGGAAAGCTTTATTTCCCCTGTATAGGTATCCTCTATCGTATCGGGAGTTCCGCAAAAGCCCACGCCTTCCATAGGAACAGGCTCCCACGCGTCTCTGCCAATGCATCTCTCCAGCGTCGGCACCATGACAACATTTATGCTCTCGCCTGTGGTGTTGGTGATGGTGTACGTTACTGCGTCATCGCCCGGCTTATAGGCGGCCTTGTCCAATGTCATGGTGATCCCTGCGGCAGGGTCTTCTGCCTGCTCTATTGCAACCGGGTCTCTATACACAGGCGTGAGGACCATTGACGGGTCGGTCGGCTTTCCACCGTATGTGGCAAACAATAAAAGCCCCGCGGCGCAAAGCGCCGGAATTTTCAAGCTTATCATAGTTCCACCCCTTTCTGCTTATTTTGACGTCTCATACAGAAAAAGGTTCCCCTTGATTAAATAATGTTTTTCAGCATGCTGCGGAAGTCGCCCTCCAAGTACCCGCCATGATAGCAAACCACGCGGGATATATCCAGCTCAAGCAGCGGCTCAAGAGACTTGAGGGCAAGGGGCATATCAAAGGTATATTCCGGCTTTGGCCCTGTCAGCACGCCGTCCGCATTTTTATTCAGCGCATCTCCGGTAATAAGCAGCCTGTGAGCCGGAAGGTAAAGGCATATATGCCCGGGGGTGTGCCCCGGCGTATGTACAACCTGTATGCCGCCCGCCGCCGGGAGCATATCACCGTTATTCACGGGGACATGAATAGCCGTTCTGCGGTTTTCAAAGCCCTTCATAAACTCCTCAGCAAAGGCCTTTTGCGCTTCATCGTCTCCCGCCGCTTTAGCCCGCTGCGCCGCCTTGATGGGAATCAAATCGCCCTGAATATAGGGCTTTTCCTCCACATGAGCCACGGTTATCAAGTGAGGAGAGGCTTTTTTAAGCTCGTTTATGCAGCCGATATGATCCATATCCTGATGGGTAAAAATCACATGCGTCAGCTGCGAAAGACTGAAGCCGCATTTGGCTACCGCTTCCTCAAAAAGCCCGATTTGCCCGGGGAATCCGGCATCCACAAGCATAAGCGTTCTACCGTCATTAATCAGAACGGGGGTTACTGTGCCTTTTTCATCGGTAATTTGCAGCATATAGACGTTTTCGGTGATTTTCATTGTATCTCCCCCTTACAGTTTTCTTTGGTTTATTTTACCACAAACGGAAGCCCAACACAATATTTTGACAACCCTGGTTTGCTAATTTATTTTCATTTTCTTGCTGCGCCGGTTTTTAACATTGCCTTGTACACTGCCATTATGTATAATTGTACCGAAAGCAATTATTTTAGGAGGATGTATTATGCAAAAAACAGTAGGCGCATGTTTTGACCATGTGGGCTTTGCAACCCCCGACAAGCCGAAAGCGGTGCACACTCTCAGAACCCTGGGCTTTGCAGCCGGCAATACCGACAGCGACCGCCATTTTCATGTGATGATGGACAACTGCTACTTTGAGGCGCTTGAGCTTACCCCCGATTACGGCAAAATTGACGCGGCAAAGCTGTACATTATCCTTTTTTCGGCAAAAAAGGCTGATAAAATGCGCGCTGCCTTTGCGGACAACGGTTATGAGGTTTCTCCCATGGGACAAAGCGGGCGCCATGCCAACCACGGTGCCCAGACCGGCTTTGCCACCTTCCGCTCCTTCCAGCTGAAGAACGCGGCACCCTTCCTTACAGACCCGATTTTTGCCGCGGTGCAGCACATGACCCCCCATCTGATTTATCAGGACAAACGCCTGCTGCACCCCAACGGCACCTGCCGGGTCACTTCTTATGTCTTCCATTCCCAAAAGGTGGAGGAGGACGCAGCTGCCCTCTCCAAAATGGATCTCATCGCCCGCCCCTTCGCTGACGCAGGGCATTATGTCGAGTGCGCACGGTTTGTCTGCCCCCACTGCTATGAAGCCGAGTTTGGGCAGCCCTGCCCCGAAAAGCCTTTCGGCCTTGCCGCAATGTCCTTTTCAGGCGGGCACCACGATTACCTGAAAGCACAGGCCGATTCCCTGGGGCTTAAATACTTCTATGTATCGGAAAAGCTGTACATAGATGTGACCGCCGAGGTTGGCTGTTTCTTTATTTTTGAATAAGCGGTTTGAGGCACACCTTGCCCCCTCCTGATACGGAGGGGGCTTTTTGCTTCTGCCGCGGCTTAACCCGCAGCCTTACTTTTTCAATTGCAAAGTGACGCTTTGCACCCTTTCCAAGCGGCGAACAAGCTGTTATAATGGGATGGCGCATGGGCGCTTCCAATCAACTCTATCCACAGAAAGGGGCATATCTTATGTCCGCAGCTAAAAGGCGGTACCTTATAATCGCCGTTTCTCTCGCTTTTGTCTTGTTCTTCAAATACCTTCCCGCGCCGCAGGGGCTTTCCCAACCCGCGATGCAGGTTCTTGGTATTTTTATCGGGGTGCTGATCCTGTGGATGACAATCGCCATCGACTGGCCCTCCATGCTGTGCATTCTGGCGCTGGCCTTTGTCCCGGGGCTTAAAATCTCCGGTATTTTGTCCGGCTCCTTCGGCAATTCCACATTTGCGTTTTTGCTCTTCACCTTCATGTGTACATATGTGCTGGGGCAGACGCCTTTTATAAGGCGCTGCGCCATCGCCTTTATCTCCTCTCCCTTTGCCCGCAAGGGGCCGTGGCAGTTTATCCTTCTCTATTTTGCCTCGGTGATATTTCTGGGGGCTTTCACCTCCCCTACCGTGCTCGTTGTGGTGTTTATCACCATAACAGAGGAGATTTATGCCCTTCTCGGTCTTGAGAAGGGTGGCAAAGTGTCAAACATGATGATGATGGGCATGGTGTTTTGCTCCGGCATCGCCGCCGGAATGACCCCCATCGCCCACGTTTTTCCCCTGCTGAGCATGGGTGTGTACCAGCAGCTTACCGGCAGCGCCATTTCCTATGCAGATTATATGGCTGTCGGCATTCCCGTGGCTCTCGCCGCTTTTGTCTTTATGCTGCTTATGTTCCGCTTTGTTCTGAGGCCAAATATGTCGGAGATTAAATCCCTTGACATGGCGGCGCTGAAAGCCTCTCTCAAGCCTATGGACGGCAGAGAAAAATCGGCGGTCACCATATTTTTCTTTGTAGTTTTGCTATGGGTGCTGCCTGCCCTTATCAAGCCTGTTGCCCCCGCAATATCTGCCTATATAGAGGGTTTCGGCACAGCCGTGCCCCCTCTCATCGGCGCCTGCCTGATGGCGATCTTGTCATTTGACGGCACGCCTCTCCTCGACTTTCAACAGGCAACCACAAAGGGAGTACCTTGGGCCAGCCTTATTATGACGGCAGGCACCTTGTCAGTTGGCGCGGCAATGACCAACGCCGACATCGGTTTGACTGACTGGGTTTCAGCCACCATCGGCCCCTTTGCCGCCTCTCTTGCCCCGGCTGCGCTGGTTTTTCTGTTTGTGCTGTGGGCGGCTGTGCAAACAAACCTCTCCTCAAATATGGTTACAGCAACGGTGGTGGCGACTATTGCCGTGCCGGTTCTTATGGCGGCCTCAGGCGTGTCGGCGCCCGCTGTTGTCGCCCTTATTGGTATGATGTCGGCCTATGCCTTTGCCTCTCCGCCTGCAATGGCGACGGTTGTTTTTGCCATTGGCTCGGGGTGGACTACCACCGGGTCTATGGCCAAATACGGCACACTGTTAATGCTGGCCTCTGTTTTCTGCGCCTGCATTATCGGGTATCCCATCGCCGCTGTGCTTATGTAGGGGACAAAAATGAAGCTTATTGATATTTCTCATGAGTTGAGCGGCGACACCCCACTTTTCCCCGGCGATCTGCCCACCAGGCTTACCCAATACAAAGACCTTGAAAAGGATCGCTACAGCGCATACCTGCTGGAAACAGGGCTGCATACCGGCACCCACGTAGATGTGCCCATGCATCTTGTGCCGGATGGAAGGACGGCGGCCGATTTTCCCCTTGACTGCTTTGCCGGGAAGGGCGTCCTGCTGGACGTCCGCGGGGAGGCGGTTATTTCCATGAAGGGGGAATATGAATCCCTGATTGACAAGGGCGATATTGTTTTGCTTTTCACCGGCTTCGGCACCCGCTATCGTCAGCCGGAGTATTTCACCGGCCACCCGGTGGTGGGGGATGAGCTTGCAGCATTCCTGCTTGCCAAGGAAATCAAGATGCTGGGCATGGATATGCCCGCCCCCGACTATCCTCCCTTTTCCTTTCACAGGGAGCTGCTGCGGAATGGTATTCTTGTGCTCGAAAACCTCACCAACCTGCAAAGCCTTGCAGGTATAAAGGATTTTCATGTAATGGCGCTGCCCCTGAAGCTAACCGCGGAAGCCAGCCCCGTAAGGGCAGTTTGTATCGTTTAGGCACACAACATCAAAAGCCCTCCGATAGCTATCGGAGGGCTTTTGACTTTCGCCGCAACTGACCAAGCCGCGGCATATGGAAACTCTTACAGTTTTACAGCTTATAAGTGCGGAACAGCCCCGTACAGGGAGGGCCTGCGCAAATATGAGCCTCTCCTGCCTGGAAATCATATATTTCGCAGGCGACGGTTATAGTGCGCTGCGCCAAATCCTGCTTGGGGTTATTGGGATGACGGCAGAGCGCCTGGGGATAATTCTCATGGTCGGCCATGCACTCCTTGATATACTGCACATCTATCTGCCCGTGCTTTGCCATGAAAAGCTCTCTCAGCCTGGCATCCCTGGGGCTGGTAGGCAGAATCTGAAGCTCGGGATGGACGACGAAGTGGTTTGCATGGGTGAGCACGCCCTGCTCCGGCGCGATCTCATCGGCCCCGGCAGGATATACTTCAAAGTCCAATGCGCGATCCTTTGACGCCACCATAGTATTGCAGGACACCTGACGGGTAAAGCCGCGGATGTAATCACATGCCTCATCAAAGCTCTTGGACTTAAGCACATGCCTGCGCATAAAGCAGGTGGGAATGCCCATGCCTTCCTTGTCGTGGCAGGACTGCAGATTATTGTTGACGATAGCGACACCGTGGGAGTTGAGGCCGTCTCTGATCATCTGTCCGGCCTCGGCAATGCCCAGTATCTTGGTGCCGTCGGGCTGGGTTATGTGCAGCACAACAACATTATCCATTATGCCGACGCGATAGTCCCAGTTCTTGATCATAAAGGTCTTTTTCTCGCGGGTGGCTTCCGGGAAAACAGTGGCAGTGGTGCATTCGTTCTTCTTGGGGAACTTTGTTATTTCATAGCGGCAGTTGAGCACCATTACGTCGGCAAGGGACACCCCTGCGCCGTCGGCAATGCCTTTGGCCTCCTCGACACACTCCGGCAGCTCTTTTCCCAGCAGGGGAAGATAGTCCATGGCAAAGCCCTGGATCTGCTCCCAGGTTTTGTCATAGGAGGAAAAGACCTTCTTATAGTCCTCAACTCCTGCACGGATCTTGGCTGCCGCCTGCTGTCCGTACTGCAGGCCCGCGTCATAGTAGGACTGGGCCTTTATTTCGATATACTGAAGTTCAAGCATAGCTAGGCTCCTTTCTACAATCTGTATTCCAGATATTCTCCCTCACAGGGATTGCCGTAGCAAATATGGGCAAGCCCCTCCTTAAAGTCAACGATCATGGAGGCGACCGTCATCCGGTCACGCCCGTAATCGCCGCCTGCCGGGTCGGCGTGGCCGCAAATAGACAGGGGATAATACTCATGATCCTTCATGCACTGCTTGATGTAATCCACATCAATTTCCCCACGCTTCTCCGACAGCAGCGCCATCAGGCGGGTGTCGCGGTTTTTAGCCCTGTGGGGGAATGCGTCAACCTCGGGATGGACGGTAAAGTGGTTGGCATGTGTCAAAATGCCCCTGTCGGGACAGGTGTAATCGATATGCTCCGGCCAGACCTCCATATTGCACACCTCGCCCGCGGCGCTTACCAGCATAATGTTGTTGGAGACACAGCGGGGGGCGGATATGACCAGCTCCTTTGCTTCGGCGAAGCTCCTGCAGGCAAGAACCTTGCGCCGGAGGAAGGTCACCGGCACGCCTGAGCCGGCGTAATCGTGAACCGACTGCAGCGCGTTATTGACGATGGCAACTCCAAAGGAGTTAAAGCCCTCACGCATCATTTGACCTGCCTCGGTCCAGCCAATGGCCGAATATTCCTTTGTGCGGATATGCAGCAAAACCAGGTGAGGCATAACGCCGGGAGAAAAATCCCAGTTCTTGATGGCGTAGGTCTTGCCGTCCTTTGCGGCCTCGGGCAAAACGGCTGCCGTTGTGCATTCCGGCACCTTGGGCAGCTTGGTTATCTCATAGCGGCAATTAACCACCATGATTTCCCCGATGTCAAAGCCGGAGCCTGCCGCCACACCTCTGGCCTCCTCCATGATTTCGGGCATTTCGCGCTCGATGACCGGAACATACTCAAGGGCGTATTTGACTACCTGCGCCCAGGTCTGTCCGCCCTTAATAAAGCGTGACTTATAGTACTCGATGCAGATGTCAATATAGCTCTTGGCCTGCTGCCCGTACTGCACGCCCCTTTCAAAAGGGGTGTCCGCTGTTATCTCTATTACAGGAAAATGCTTCATTTCACTTCACCTCTCATTAATCATTAAGCATGAAGCATGCTGCAAAATGCCCGGGGGAGATTTCCCGCAGCTCCAGTCCTGCTTCGCGGCAACGGCTGGTTGCCTGCGGACATCTGTCGGCAAAACGGCAGCCCGGCTTGGGATTTATGGGGCTGGTGACCTCGCCTTCAATTATATGCAGCTCCTTGCGGTGTTTAAGACTGGGTATGGGGATCGCCTTAAGCAGCGCCTGTGTATACGGGTGACGGGGGTTGGCAAACAACTCATCCGTGCTTGCAAACTCGACGCACTGGCCAAGGTACATTACGGCAATATTGTGGGAAATGTGTTTGATAACGCTCATATCGTGGGTGACGAACATATACGTCAGGCCGATATTATCCTGGAGATCCATCAGCAGGTTTAGTATTTGAGCCTGAATTGACACGTCGAGAGCCGAAACCGGCTCATCACATACGATAAACTCCGGGTCGACAGCCAGCGCCCTGGCAATGCCTATACGCTGCCGCCTGCCGCCGTCAAGCTCGTGGGGGTATGTGTTGACAAAGCGGTCTGCAAGTCCTACCGTCTCCATCAGCTCGAAAACCCGCTCCTCCCGCGCCTTCTTGTCAGCGATAGTGCGGCAGACCTTCATAGGCTCCGCAATAATTTCGCTGACGGTCATGCGGGGGTTAAGGGATGTAAAAGGATCCTGAAAGATGATCTGCATCTTTTTGCGCATGTCCTTCATCTGCTGATAGGAATAGTTGACTATGCTCTCGCCATTATAAAGGATGTCTCCCCCTGTAGGCTCCAGCAGTCGCAGTATTGTTCTGCCCAGCGTTGATTTTCCGCAGCCCGATTCGCCGACGACACCTAACGTCTGCCCTTTTTGTATGCTGATATTGACATGGTCAACGGCGTGAAGGGGGCCGGATTTTGTGTTGAAGTACTTGACCAGCTCTCTGGTCTCTATCAATGGTACTGCCATTCTCCGTCCCTCCTATATTTCAGCTGCGGTTTGATACAAAAAGCATTTAAGCTGGTGGGTGCCTTTTGTAACGACCTTGGGCGCTTGAGTTTTGCACTGCTCCAGGCAGTGGGGGCATCTGTCCCAGAAACGGCAGCCGGCAGGCTGCTGTGTCGGATCGGGCATCAGCCCCTCGATGGGGGTAAGCCTGCGGGTTTTGGCCGACATATCCGGGATAGACCCGAAAAGCCCCACGGTATAGGGATGATGGTGCTCGCCCTCGAAAATATCCTCTACCGTGCCGTTCTCAATGATCTCGCCGGCATAGATAACGGCGACATGGTTGCAAACCTGCGCCACAACGCCCAAGTCATGGGTGATCATAAGCATAGCGGTGTTGAGCTTTTCCTTAAGCTCGTTCATCATTTTCAGAACCTGTGCCTGAATGGTGACGTCAAGAGCCGTTGTAGGCTCATCTGCCAAAAGCAGCCTGGGGTTGCAGGCCAGCGCGATGGCGATAACGATGCGCTGCTTCATCCCGCCGGAGAACTGGTGGGGGTAATCGGTCTTGCGGGCGGCGGGGATGCCCACCATCTCCATCATTTTATCCACCTGCTCCTCCACCTGCTGGTGGCTGAAGTGGTGGTTATGCAGCTTGACAACCTCACCGATCTGATCGCCGACGGTGTGTATGGGGTTAAGGGCGCTCATGGGGTCGGAGAAGATCATGGAAATGTCGTTGCCCCGCATGGCCCTCATGTCCGCCTCGGTAGCATCATTTATGCGTTTGCCGTCAAACATGATGTCTCCCTGGGTGACAAAGCCGACCTTTTCGGGCAGCAGCTTCATAATCGATAACGCTATAGTGCTTTTCCCTGCGCCGGTCTCTCCCACAAGCCCAAGGGTCTCACCCTTGTTGATGCTCAGGTTTATGCCGTTAAGGGCATAAACGGTATCCTCGTCAGTCTTGTAAAGGACGTGGAGGTCTTTGATTTCAAGTAATTTTTCACTCATCTCTACGCCCTCCTAATTCTTCAGCCTGGGATCCATCGCGTCGCGCAGTCCGTCACCCATAAGGGTTATGGACATAACCGACATAACGATGGCAACACCCGGGAAAATAGCCAGGTGGGGCGTATTTCTCATATTTGCCTTTGCCTCAGAAAGCATGCTGCCCCATTCGGGCGTAGGCTCAGAAATACCTAAGCCGACAAAGCTGAGGGAGGATATTGTGAGAACTGTTCTGGCCACCGTCTGTGTGACCTGAACCAGGATCGGGCCCATGGCGTTAGGGATGATATGGCGGAAAATAATACGCATATCGCTGGTGCCGCAGGCTCTGGCCGCCTCAATATAGTCCATGCCCTTGACGCCCATAACAGCTGAGCGGACGATACGGGACATTCGCGGTATCTGTGAAATACCCATAGACAAAATAAGGTTATACATGCTGGAGCCCAGGGCAGCGATAAGTGTGATTGCCAAAAGCGTGGAGGGTATGGCCATGAAAACGTCCATAATACGCATGAGGATATTGTCTACCCTGCCGCCGTAATAGGCGGCCGTAGCGCCGATAAGGGAGCCGGCTGTAAAGGACACCAGAACCGTGGCGACGCCTACCGACATGGAAATGCGTCCGCCGTAAACAACTCGCGCAAACTCGTCACGGCCCATATGGTCGGTGCCGAACCAATGCTCCGCCGTCGGACCCTGGTTGCGTATCTTAAGGTTTCGGGCTATTGCATCCTTCTCATAATCCAGGTACAGATCGGCAAACAAAACCATCAAAAGCATAGCGATAAAGACAAACATCCCAAAAAGAGCCAGCTTATTTTTGCGATAGCGGTTCCATATGGTCTTGACCTGGCTTTTCTTCTTGTACTTCTTGCGGGTGCCCTGTACATTTGTAGTTTCGCTCATGCCTTCACCTTCTTCCTGCCGGAGGATGCGAACTGGGAGGTCAATCTGGGGTCGATATAGCTGTAAACAATGTCAACCAGCAGGTTGACGACGCTGGCGACAATGGCAACGAACAAAACCGACGCCATAACCATGGGGGTGTCCTTTGTTCTGATAGAGTTAATCATCAGCTGTCCCAGACCGGGAATGCCGAAAAGCTGCTCAATAACGATGGAGCCGCCCAAAGCCTGCCCGAAGTTGACGCCGATAACGGTGACGACCGGCAGCAGCGCGTTGCGAAGTGCGTGACCGTAAATGACAGTGCGCTCCGCCGCGCCCTTTGCACGGGCGGTGCGGATATAATCCTGCCTGATGACCTCAAGCATGGTGGAGCGTGTCATACGCAGCAGCGCAGCCGATGTTGAAGATGCTGAAGCAATAGCCGGCATTATATAGGACGGTATCGTCCCGATATAAAGGGATGGCAGCCACTCCAGCTTCATTGAAAACAACAGAATCATCATCATGGCTAAAAAGAAGGCCGGCATTGAAGTCAGCAGAAGCGATATGGCAAGGGTGCCGGTGTCGACAAGCGAATACTGCTTTACCGCCGACATAACTCCAACGGGAAGACCGACCGCCACGGCAATGGTGATGGAAAACACAGCCAGATTAATCGTAAAGGGCAGCCTGCTGGCTATTTCCGTGCCAACCTTGATGCCGGTACGGTAAGATTTGCCGAAATCCCCTCTTAACGCGCTTGTCACATAGCTGAAGTACCTAACGAAGAAGGGGTTATTAAGTCCCATTTCTTCCTCAAGAGCCTTGACTGCTTCGGCCGGCGCGCCCTCTCCCAAAATGGAACGGGCAGGGTTGCCGGGCGTCATATTCATAATAGTAAAGATAATAAGGGAGACCCCCAGAAGGACGGGAATCATCAAAAGAAGTCTTTTCCCTATATATTTAAGCATAAAAATCCTTTCCGCAAAGGCAGCTAAAACAGTTTGGGCGGTGAGCGTGTTGCTCACCGCCCAACCCGGTTAAAACATTTTAGCTGTTATTACTCTAGAGTAAATTACTGTACGAAGTACACATTGCACCAGGGTGTTCTGCTCATGGGATGAGCAACCCAGCCCTCAAGCTTGGCATTGAGAATCTGCTTGGAGTTTGTTGTGTACAGCGGGATAGCGGGAACATCTTCCTTGATGATGTCGTAGCACTGACGGTAGAGGTCAAGACGCTCCTGAGGATCACTGGAGGAACGAGCCTGGGCGACCAATGCATCAAAGGCAGGATTGTCGTATCCGGCATAGTTGTTGCCGCCGCCGATCATCTCGGTGGTCAGTCTGCGGGTAAGGATATAGTCGGCGTCGTTGACAACGTGGTTTGTCATTCTCAGGGAGGCGACATAATCCATGTTCTCTGCAACTGTTTCGATCCAGGTAGCTCTTTCAAGCTTCTCAAAGACGACGGTGATGCCCACGTCTCTCAGCTGATCCTGCATGATTTCAGCGGAAAGCATATAGGTCTTGGAGGAATCCTGCTTGAAAACGACTTCAAAGCCATTCTCATAGCCGGCTTCCTTCATCAGTGCCTTTGCCTTTTCAACATCCTGCTCATACCACTCGTAGTCTTCCAGCCAGCCGAAAGCGGCGGTGGCGCAGAAGCAGTCGTTGACCATACCGTTGCCCTCCTGGCCGCCGAGAAGAATCTCTTCGCGGTCAATGGCGTATGCAACAGCCTGACGCAGTCTCTTGTCGGCAAAGATGCCTTCCTTGGTGTTGAAGGTGATGTCATACAAGCCAACGCCGTCTTCAACTGTATACAGCTTCAGGTTGGGCTTGCTGATCAGGTTGGGCAGGTCGTTGTTCTGAATGCCGTAGTAATAGTCAAGTGTGCCGTTCTCCAGCGCCATGGCGCCGGCGGACTGGTCAGCGATCAGACGGCAGGTGACATTCTGGACATAGGCCTTGCCGCCATAATAGTCTTCAAAAGCTTCAAAGGTAAGCTGGTCGCCGCTCTTCCACTCCTTGAGTATGTAAGCGCCGGTTCCGCAGGCAATACGGCCGAAATCGTTTCCGGCGCCTTCTGCCTCTTCAACAGCCTTCTTGGAGACGATGCCCCAGCAGGGAGTGACCAGAACTTCAAGAATAGGAGCGTAGGAATAATTGAGGACGACCTTGAGGTGTGTTTCGTCGATCTTCTCAAAGGCCTTTATGGAGCCGTCGATCTGATCGGTGAAGCTGGACTCAAGAGCGCGGTTAAGGGAGAACATAACATCGTCCATTGTCATGGTTTCGCCGTTATGGAACTTGATGTCTTCTCTGATGGTGAACTCAACCTCAGTAGAATCTGCGTTGACCTTATACTCGCTTGCAAGGGCGGGAACAAAGGCCTTTGTGGCGTAGTCGTACTTGATAAGTGTGTCGTAGGTCTGCAGGATGAACATCCAGGTCACCAGGTCCTTAGACTTGGCGGGGTCCATCGATGTAGGCTCGGCACTCATGCCCATGGCAAAAGTGTCCTTGGCGCTGACGATCTCGCCGGAGGGCTGCTGCGGATTGGGGTCCACCGGAGGTGCGACCGGCTTCTCACCGCAAGCAACCAGGCTGAGAGCAAGAGCGAGCAACATCACTGTGCTGATAACGCGCTTAGCAACTGATTTCATAAAATCCCTCTTTCATAAAAGTATTCCTACTCCGGAATATACCACTCCGGAACTTATTAACAAAATTATATATCATTTTAATATTATGTCAAACCATAGTTTTGATAATTTTTGTTTAGTGGTTTTTACTTATGGCCAAATCGAACACAAAATCGCCATATTTTTCGATTTACTCCAATAATTTTGACTACATAAGTGCCTGTTTTTTCTGCGCTTTGACGAAAAGTATTTTTTTTCACACTTTCGCAAAGCGGATATACTGCCTCTATTTAGTATGGAAATTCTCATTCATCGCTTTTTTCGCTGTCAGAAGTTTTTTGAATAGCAAAACATTTTTACGCATCATTAGTATTGCTTGTCCGTTTATATCTTTTCTCTCTTTCCCTGCCGCAGTATATTTTTAATTAATTTATTTTTATCGTAAATATATAATTATTCCAAAACAATATCTTAGTCAAAAGTCAATTTCATCTCAATTTAAGCGTGATAAAACATATTTTTAAGCGAAAAAGCCTGAAAACCCTATTGCACAAACGATACTTTTTGCTATACTGAAAATATACAGCAGAATATCTTTTCCCAGTGTTATTAAGTGTTTTTTAACAGGAGGGTGAAATGAATCTAAAAGAGCAAAAATACGTATATACCTTGGCCACATCCACCAGTCTATCAGAGGCCGCAAGTATACTTTCCATTTCCCGGCCAGCTCTTTCTCTGCACATCAGCACCTTGGAGGATCATCTGGGGGTTAAGCTGTTTGACCGTGTGGGCAAAAAGTTCGTGCCGACTTACGCGGGAGAGCTTTACATCGAAAACGCGCGCAAAATGCTGGAGCTGAAGGCAAACTTTGACGCCGAGCTGGCCAATATTAAAGACGATTATTCAGGCCGCCTTCGCGTCGGAATGCAAAAATACCGCTCACCCCATATATCTCCGCAAATGCTGTGCAGCTTTGCAGCGGAGTTCCCCGGCGCCGATGTTCAGCTGCATGAGCTTTCCATCTCGGAGGCCATTGAGTATTTCCGCGCCAGCAAGCTGGATATTTTCTTTGGCAACATCCCTACCCGCACTCCTGAGATGGAGTACCAGCAAATTTTCAGAGATTTTCTCCGCCTAATTGTCCACAGCGGCCACCCTGTTCTTCAAACCGCCCTACCCACAGCCGGCAACGAACCGCCT
>JAVBSJ010000097.1:0-10385 GCA_031547105.1 Oscillospiraceae bacterium | reverse complement strand
ATTCGTAAACGTTGAGGTCGCCTTCCTTCCAGGCGTCATTGATGGCGCTTGTGCGTTTTTCAAGGGCCGATTCAACGTCACCCATCTTGCCGTCCTTTACCCTGGCGATGAAAAACTCATGGGCGCCGTTGGGAGAATCGGCAACCATAAGGGTATAATCATCAAGGTAGGTGCGGTCAATGCCGTAGTAGTCGTTAAAGACCTCATCGGTGGCGGCTATTGTTTTGGGGCCGTTTTCGGTGCCGTAAGCCCCTGTAATGCCATCCCAAATCTCCCTGGTCTTGGCCGTGATTTCTTTTCCCGCTCTTTCGGTATCGTCCTTGACGTCCTCGGCCATTTGTGCAGGCGTCTTTCCGCAGCCTGCAAAAATTGCTGCCGTCAAAGCCAGCCCGAGAAGCAAAAGAGTTCTCTTTTTCATTGGCTTGATCCTTTCTCAGCTGAAATTTATTTTTAAAAGCTTATACAAGCTCGTTATAGTTTTTGACCGGCAAGGCAAAATAAAAGTGGAAAATGATTTTTAACAGGATTTCTTTTTACCTCAGTTGATTTTTTATACCAATAAAAAAAATACAAACTGTAATATAAAATAAAAAATATACAAAGTGTCTAAATTACGGCTGATATTCACGCTTATACGGACAAAAAGCAATTGACAGGCTCCACTGAAACCGTATATAATACAAGTTGCGTTACTGTCAAATTAAAAGCCTTACAGGGCTTTTCATAAACCAATTCGGGGGGTGTAAACATGATTCGTACCTATCAGCCTAAGAAGAGGCAGCGCAGCAAAGAGCACGGCTTTATGAAGCGCATGAAGACCAGCAGCGGCAGAAAGGTTCTTGCAAGACGCCGGGCAAAGGGAAGAGTTAGACTCACCCACTAGGGATAATAAGACCGCTTGCTAAAGCGGTCTTAAACTTTATAGGTGGATTTTATGGAAAAAACTCTTTCACTTAACGAAAACTTCCGCTTTCGCGCCCTTTATCACCGCGGCAAAAGCAGCGGCATGAAAACCCTTGTGGTCTACGCGCTAAAGGGGCGGGGGGGAAATATCAACCGCCTGGGGATTACCGTATCAAAGAAACTCGGCAAGGCAGTGACGCGCAACCGCATCAGGCGCCGGCTTAAGGAAGCCTATCGCCTGTCGGAGGGCTGTGTTAAGCCGGGGTACGATATTGTGATTGTCGGGCGCGCCAGCGCGGAGAGCGCAGATTTTCAGACTGTTTCGCGGGATTTGCTTTCGGCTTTCGGGGCGCTTGGCTTGCTCCGGGAGGGCAACCATGCTTAAACGCTTTATGCTTTGGGCAATAACCATGTACAGGAAGCATTTGTCCGCGCAGAAGCGGCATCCGACCTGCTGCTTCACACCTACCTGCTCTCAGTATGCCCTGGAGGCGATTGAGAAGTATGGCGCCATTAAGGGGGGCTTTATGGCCCTTTGGCGGATTATGCGGTGCAACCCCTTTTCAAAAGGGGGATATGATCCGGTACCGTAAACATTTTCACCCTCACGGGTGTAAAAGGAGAAGAATGAATGGGTAATATTTTTACCTCGATTTTCAACGTCGTCGCTGTGCCCTTTGGCTATGTAATGGGGTACATATACCAGTTTCTTCAGAGCTATGGCTACTCCATCATCGCTTTTGCCCTGCTTGCAAAGCTGGTGATGCTGCCGCTGTCCATGAAGCAGAAAAAAAGCATGGCTGTCACCCAGCGCCTTCAGCCCAAGCTGCAGGAAATACAGAAAAAGTACGGCAACGATAAGGAGCGGTATACAGCCGAAATGCAGCGGCTTTATGCAGACGCCGGCGCCTCCCCAATGGGGAGCTGCGGCACAACGATTTTGACCCTGCCGATTATGATAGGGCTTTATTATGTCGTTGTATCTCCGCTGACATACTTTATGCACATGACGGCGGAGGAGATTTCCGCTGTAGCTGCGGCTGTGGGGGCATCGGCCACCGGAATAGGCTCGCAGCTTTCCATCGCCGGCCTTATCACGCCGGAAAACCTGGCAGCCCTGCAGGCTATATGCAGCAAGGTGCTGTTTCTTGATTTTAACTTTTACGGCATCAATCTTGCCGCAAGGCCTCAGATCGCCAGCTTCGGCCTTATGTGGATATTGCCGGTAATTTCAGCCCTGACCTCCTACGGCCTCAGCCAGGTTACAACACTGATGAACCAGGCCGCCTCCGGGGTAAAGCAGGATGAGAAAACAGCACAGATGAATCAGTCCATGACCTATATGATGCCCCTTATGTCTCTCTGGATGGGCTTTACTTTCCCTGCGGGCGTCACGCTTTACTGGATATGCAACAACCTGTTTTCCTGCGTGCAGGAGGTTTTGCTTACAACCCGTATGATCAAGCAGGAAAAGGCCGAGAAGGAGCTTTATAAATCAGGAGGGAGTATGAGCATCAAATGATTAAAACCATAGAAGCAAAGGGCGATACCATAGACGCCGCTATTCAGAATGCGCTTGCCAAGCTGGGCTGTCAGCGTGACGATGTTTCGGTAGAGGTCATTGCCAAGCCCAAAAGCGGCTTCCTCGGCTTGGGGAAAGAGCCTGCACTGGTAAAGGTCACATATGAAACCTCTCCCGCCGGCAAGGCGAAGGATTTTCTTGAGGGTCTGCTTATTCGCTTTGGCGTACAGGCTCACATCGTTGTCAAGGAAGACAGCGAAAACAAAATTATCAATATGGAGCTTTCAGGAGAAGGCATCGGTGCCGTCATCGGCAGGCGGGGCGATACGCTGGACGCTTTTCAGTATCTGACCAGCATTATCACCAACAAGGATGAGGATGACCGCTGGAGGGTGGTCGTCGATGCCGAGAATTACCGCCAGAAGAGGGAGGGGGCGCTTGTCTCCCTGGCACACAAGACAGCGCAGAAAGCCCTTAAATACAACAAAAGCGTCGCGCTTGAGCCTATGAACCCTCAGGAGCGCCGTATAATCCACTCCACCCTTCAGGACACGGCGGGCGTCACCACCTGCTCTGTCGGAAATGAGCCTAACCGCAAGGTCATCGTCTCCCCCGCCGGGATGTCTCCCGCCAAGCAGGGGGAGCGCAAAGAGGGAGGAAACGGAAGGCCGGGCGCGGGCGGCAAGCCGGGCGGGAATAACCGCCGTCCTCCCCGCAGAAACGGCAGAGGGGGCAAGCCCAACAATAAGCCCCAGGAAGCCAAGGCGGAGTAAATAAGCCGGTATAAAAATATTCAAAGAGGCGGGACGCGCAGCGTCCCGCCTTTTGCGTTTCACCGGGGGGCAAGATAGATATGCGGAAGGCAGATGCAGGCAATAATAGACCGTGTTTTTGAAAAGCATAGCTTTTGCGGCGCAAAATACAGGCGGGCAGTTGTGTATACAGGGGGGAAATGATATAATTATTATATAAATGCTCCCATAAGCCAAGACAAAGGAGGATGAAAGCATGAGTTATATTGATGTGCGGTTTGAAAAAGAAGCAACCCTGGAGTTTTTCAGAGACCTTGTGCGTATGCCGTCCATTTCCCCTCCCGGGGACGAGGCTCCTGTGGCCGATGCCCTGGCAGATTATTTTGCGGGGACGCCCGAAATAGTCGTGGCTTTTCAGGAGGTGGGGGATAACCGCAAGAACATTGTGGCAACCCTTGCCGGCACAGGGGAGAGCCCGGCAATTCTGCTGAACGGTCATCTTGACGTCGTCGCCACAGGCGATTTGGAGGGGTGGTCTTCACCTCCCTTCGGGGCGGAAATCAAGCGGGGAAGGGTCATCGGCCGCGGCGCCGGAGATATGAAGGGCGGTCTTGTTGCCCTGGCCTGCGCCATGAAGCTGCTTGCCCGGGACAAAGTGCCCCTTAAGGGGGATGTTGTGCTTCTCGGCACCTGCGGCGAGGAAATCGACGGCTGCGGTGCCAAAAAGTTTGTCGAGCTTATAGATATGAGGGATTTTATGTGCTCCGTCATCGCCGAGCCTACAGGCTCTGTGGTTGTGTCCTCCGAAAAGGGGGCCTTTTGGGTGGAGATAACCTCAAAGGGGATCCCGGCCCACGGCTCGGTGCCTCACACCGGGGTCAACGCGGTGGAGCATCTTATGGAAACGGTGGGGCTTATTAAAAGCGGCTTTTCTCCTGAAAGCGTCCACCCTGCCCTGGGCAGGACGACCATGAATATCGGCACCTTTCACGGCGGGGATCAGCCCAACATCGTGCCCGACAAGGCCGTTTGCTGCATCGACTTCCGCACTGTTCCCGGCTATGCCAATGAGGAGCTGACAAAGCTCATCGAGGGCAGCATTGCTTCGGTAATGGCCGCCCGTCCGGGGGCGGATATAACATATCGGGTTATCAATGACCGCCTGCTGGTGGCTACCGACCATTCCGACCCCGTCATAACTGAGGCGGTAAAGCTAAACGGTGAAATGGGGCTTTCGACGGCTATTGAGGGGAAGCTGGCCATCACCGACGGGTCAATTCTCAACACGGTTTGCGGCACCCCTCTGCTGATTTACGGCCCTGCCGAATCAAGCCAGGCTCATGTTTATGATGAGTATCAGGGCATTGAGGAGCTTTACAGAAGCGTTGTTTTTTACTACAATTTGATTTTGCGCCTGCTGTCCTAAGGGGCAGAAACAGGCAAGGATGATACATACAAGAAGCCGCGGCATAATGCCGCGGCTTCTTGTATGTAAGGCTATATTCCGTACTTTATCTTTACTCTCTCCAGCATTTTTATCATGCCCTCACCGCCGACCCAGAGGAAGAAGGCGGTGGCAATGGCGTGTATTAAATCAAAGGGCAGACCCATAACGCAGGAGGCCAGCAGCATTGACAGATTGGGGTTTTCCTGATAAGGGAAAACAAAGGAGGCGTTGGCGATAAGGCCGTATATCAAAACCGTGCCCAGCAGGCCGAAAACAGCCAGAGGCAGGCGTTTTTTGGGCAGCGCGCCGCGGTAAAAAAGCAGCCCCGCCACAAAGCCGGTAGCGCCGAAGGCGAACATCTGCCACGGCGTCCAGGAGCCCTGCATAAAATAGAAGTTGGATACAAAGGTGGAGATCGCCCCCACAAGGAAGCCCGGCTCGGGGCCGAAGCAGACACCGGCAAGGATGATTATTGCCAGCATTGGCTTGAACTGCGGGAGCAGGAAAAAGGCCAGCCGCCCCGCAACCGCCATGGCCGAAAGCACGGCGATAACAACCAGCAGGCGCTCGGAATGTCTCCCTTTTTCAAAGGATATAAAGAAGGGGACAATGGCCTCCGCCAGCAGAAGCATTGAAATCAGGTAGTATCTCCGGTCACCGAAGTAGCTTACCCCCAGCCAGATGGTGAGGGGCATAAGGATAAGAATTACAAACAGCGAAAGCCAAGGGCTTTTGCGTTTTGAGGGGGAAGCAGGGGAAACAACCGGCGCGCCCGTCGCCTTCTTTTTGTTTCCGAAAATAAGCTCCAGCCCGATGGCGGAGCAAAGGGCCAGTGCCGCCGCCGTAAGCACGTTGAACCACTGCTGGTGCGTCTGGTTTTCAAACCTCTGCCCCATGCGGGACAGATAGACGGAAAAGGCCAAAAGGGCAAGGGCCGCGATTATTTTCACGGCTTTTTTTGTGTTAGCGTTCATTGTTTTCTCCTGTTTCTGCGGTATGTGTAGGTTGATTCGCCCCAAAGGCGGCGGCAACATCCTCCTCGGTTACGGCATTGGGAAGCACGTCCCGCGCCATGCGGCTGACCGCCGTTGTGTAGTAGCCGTTTCCGGCAAAAAACTCCCTTGCCGGCTTTTGGGCAAAAACGTTTCCGGCAAAAAGCATGGCGCAAAGGTCGGCATATCGGGCACAAAACTCAGAATCGTGGCTTGCTATAAGGACGGTGCCTCCGCTGTCTGTAAACTCCCGAAGCATCAGGCCAAACTGACGCTTGAAGGGGGCGTCCATGCCCTTTGTCGGCTCATCCAGCACAAGCAGGCGGGGCTTCCGCACCATTATTTTGGCGATGGCCGCCCGCTGGAGCTGCCCCCATGAAAGGTCAAGGGGATTTGCGTCCGCCATAGCATCCAGGCCGAAGCGGGTGACAAGCTCTTGCCACCCCTCTCCCATCTCTTCCATATCCTCCCGCAGTGTGCTGTGGGAAAACAGGAGCTGGGGATTTTGGGGCAGGAGGCCTATTGTGCCGCCAAAGAGCCTGCTTGCGGGAATGCCGCTTATATCCTGCCCGAAAAGCTTAATGCTTCCGCCTTCGGGCTTGCGCAGACCCAGCAGGGACAGCAGGGTGCTTTTCCCCGCCCCGTTGCTTCCCATCAGGGCGAAAACCTGCCCTGCGGGGACGGTCAAATCAAGCCGGGTAAGCACAGTTTCATCGCCGCCGTAAGCAAAGGAAACAGACTTCATCTCAAGGGCGGCGTCCCTGCCTGCCGGAAGGGGGCAGGTCTCCGCATTTGGCTTAGGTGGGGTGCGCTCCGCCATTTGCTTCAGCCACTCCCGCCCCTGCCGCACCGTTACGGGGCAAGGAAGGGGGTTTTCGGTCATGGCCCACACCCGCATGGGGGCGGGCATTGCGCAGAACATGCCGCTTCCGCTGGCCTTTAGCTGCCTGCCCACCTCCTCCGGGGGGGCAAAGGCGGTTATCCGCCCCTCCTCCATTATCAGCACGCGGTCAGACAGGGGAAGCGCCTCCTCCAGCCGGTGCTCCGACAGGATGACCGTCACCCCCATTTCACGGTTGAGGCGGTAAAGCGTGTGTATAAAGTCGGAGGCGGCGATGGGGTCAAGCTGGCTTGTGGGCTCATCCAGTATAAGCACCCGGGGCTGCATTGCCATGACAGCCGCCAGGTTGAGAAGCTGCTTCTGCCCCCCCGAAAGGGTGGCTGTGTCCCTGTCAAACCAAGCCCCGATGCCGAAAAAGGAGGCCGTTTCCGCCACACGAAGGCGCATGGTTTCGGCCTCTGTTCCCAGGTTTTCCAGACCGAAGGCCAGCTCATGCCAAACCTTGTCGGCGACGATCTGATTTTCGGGGGACTGCATTATAAAGCCGATCTGCCCGGCCTGCTCCCGCTGGGTCAGTTTTTCTATAGGACTGCCGCGGAAAAGAACCTCCCCCGTCCTCGTTCCCTGCGGGGACAGCGCCGGCTTGAGATGGCGCAGCAGCGTTGTCTTGCCGCCGCCCGACAGGCCGCAAAGGGTTATAAACTCCCCCTCCCTGACAGCGAAGCTGACGTTGTCAAGGGCAGGCCGCTTCCCCAGGGGATAGGTAAAGCTTAGGTTTTTGACTTCAATTATGTTCATATGACCTCGTATATTATTAGGAGGAAAAATTACTTTTTCGGGATGCCTGCCAAAAGGGGCAGAGACAGAAGGGCAGTATATGACAGTGCCGAGCATACAGCGGGCAGCCCCCCTGTGCCCAGATCGACCACAGGAAAGTACTGGAACCTCACCGCCCCTTGGGCACAGCCCCAAAGCACCCCGCAGAAAAGGGCGGCAGTAAGGCACAGAAAGCCCCAGTCGCGCCCCGTCATCCGGTAGCGGGAAAAGCTGGTGCGCCCCTTCAGGCCGTAGCCCCTTGCTTTCATGCTGTCAGCCGTGTCGACGGCGTCCTCAAAGCTCCAGGCGGCGACGATGCGCAGGATTCTTCCCGCCAGGGCGACCCGCTGAGAAGGGCTGCCCTCCGCAAGATCATACCCCAGGGCAAGCTGCCCCTCCCGCACCCTGTCAAACTGCCGTTTGAAGCGGGGCACCAGCCGCATAGACATGGACACCGTAAGGGCGGTGGAGGGGGCCAAGCTCCCAAAAACGTAGGCCAGCTTTTCAGACGAAACCGCAACGCCGAAGCAGGAGAACCAGCACAGGGCGGCGCACAGCATTAAGGCCGCCGTAAGGCCGAACCACAGTGATTCGGCAGTCACCGCCCCGCCCCATGGCAGATGCCCCACGATATGGGTGCCCTGCCGGTTAAAGAGGGGGTTGAAAAGGGCGCTGACCAGCGCTATCCACAGCATGTACCACATGGAAAAGCGCCCCTTCATCCGAACAGAGCATATGAGGCCGAAAACCAGAGAAAGCAGCAAAAAAACAGGGTGGGCAATGTACATGGAAAGGAAGACGACCGCGCAGAAATAGGCCGTCAAAACATATGGGTTGTAGCTTAAAAAGGATCCCACGGCACATCCTCCCCGCCAAAAATAAAAGCCTGCGAAAAAATCGCAGACCGGTAAAGCAGACACGCATGATAGTTTCGGCATATGCGATAGCTCCAACCGGCGTTCCTGACTTATCCTAAAAGGCTTCACAGTGACCGACTCGCGGGGCCTTGCACCCCATTCCACCACCCGCAGCGCGGGCTGTTGTTGGACAATATTAAGTTTGCAGGTGTAATCATATCACGGCGGGGCGGGATTTGCAATAAGGCCGGGGCTTTTTCGTGAGGGGCGCCTCCTGCCTGAGAGTTTGCGCAAAAAGACATCAAGGGTTATAATGAAATAAAGAGAGGATATACAGGACGGCTTTTACATCAGCTTACATTCGCCCACGGAGGTGAAACGGATGAACAGAAATAGTGGTATTTTTGCCAAGTGGGGCAAGCGGGGATTGCAGACCTGCCTTCTTATCCTAGGCTTGTTTTTGGTCACCCAGCTGTTTGACCCCGGGTTTTACGAGCACTTTAAGGGCAAGACGGTGACGGTGGATCAAGGCTCCCTCATTTATATCCTCAATTATTTTCCGGAGGACTCCTGGCGCTCCGTAAACCCTCTTCCCTACCAGCGGGTCGAGCAGGGGGAGGCACACGACCGCATCGCCCGGCTGCTGGAAAATAAACGCAGCGAAAGCAATGCAAGCGGCGCATTGAGGGAGGAGGGCGTTAATGCGGAGGTCGGCGCATATATGAAAATACATAACGAAACAGAGATATACCACATCACTGTCTTCGCAAAAACCATCGAAGCCTGCTGCGCAAACGGCCTGCATATTTTTCACATAACCAAGGCTGAACGGCGCCCCCCGTCAAGCATCGGATATGGCTTTGAGCACGGGGTTTATCGTGGGAAGACGCTGTGGAGCGGCTACTTCTCCCTGCCGGAGGAGGATTACCACGAGTTCCACAGGCTTATTATGGAATACAGCGGCGGCGAGGAGGTCAACCCCACGTGGGACGACTGACCCTTTGCGGCTATCGCAATTTTCCCTTGCTATTCACCGTTATAACGCCAAAATAGCATTGCTCTTTGGCACGTCCGGCGGTATACTTGAGACATAACCAAAAAATAAAGGAGATGCTGAAGTGATTGCAATTAAAGGCGGCAAGCTGCTGACCGTTACAAACGGCATTATTGAAAGCGGAACCATCCTCATCGAAAACGGAAAAATCAAGGCAATCGGCAAGGATATCGAGATCCCCAAGGACGCGCAGGTGATAAACGCCAAGGGCAAATGGGTCACACCCGGCCTTATTGATGTACATACCCATATCTCCACCTTTGCGGAGCCCGCCCCCCGCCCCAACATCCCCGACGGCAATGAGGTTTCAAACCCCAATACCGCCCAGATCAGGGGCATTGACGCCCTCAACCCCAACGATATGGCTATCCCGATCGTGCGTGAAGCCGGCTTTACCACCTGCTACACCGGCCCCGGCTCGGCCAACGTGCTGGGCGGCACAGGCATCGCCTTTAAGACCAGGCCTGCCGCCACCGTGTTTGATATGATAATCCCGGGAACCGAGCATATGAAAATGGCGCTGGGCGAGAACCCCAAGAGTGTCTACGGCACCAACAAGCAGCTGCCCATCACCCGCATGGGTGTCGGCGCCGTGCTGAGAGAGGCGCTTTTCAACGCCAAGGCCTATTCTGACGCCAAGCTGGCCGGTGAAAAGGACCCCTCCAAGGCGCCCAAGCCCGACTTTAAGCTGGAGAGCCTTGTGCCCGCCATCCGGGGCGAAATGCTCTGCCGCATTCACTGCCACAGGGCTGACGACATCGTCACCGCCGTGCGCATTGCCGAGGAGTTTGGCATCAAGTACACTATCGAGCATTGCACAGAGGGGTACATGATCACCGACTTCCTCAAGGAAAAGAATGTCACCGCCGTTGTCGGCCCCCTCAACATGGGCCCCGCCAAGATGGAGATCTGGAACACCAAGTTTGAGACCCCCGGCATTATGGAAAAGGCCGGAATCAACTTCTGCCTGACGCAGGATACCTCCTCCCAGACAAAGTTCCTGACCACCTTTATCGGCATGGCTATCGCCAGAGGGCTGTCCCCCGAATACGCCCTTAAGGCCATCACCATCAACCCCGCGAAGCTCATGGGGCTGGAGGATCGCATAGGCTCACTGGAAGCCGGCAAGGATGCCGATATTGCCATCTTTAACGGCGATATATTCTCCAACTAAACACAGTGCGATTACACAATTATTGAC